>JARRNV010000150.1:0-1504 GCA_037384685.1 Sulfurimonas sp. | reverse complement strand
GTTGTTTTTTCGGTGTTAATTCATTTGTTTGTTTCATAAAACGAATTATAACACTATATTTCTATTTAATTTATAAGAGCAATAGCATCTATCTCAACAAGTGCATTTTTAGGTAAAGTTTTTACGGCAACTGTTGAACGTGCTGGTTTATGTGCACCAAAAGCTTCTGCATAGATCTCATTTACAGTTGCAAAGTCATCCATATTTGCCAAAAAGATAGTTGTTTTGATCACTTGGTCCATTGCACTGCCTGCTTCAGTTAAAACAGCTTCTAAGTTTCTAAGAACTTGAACAGCTTGAACAACTACGTCTTCATTTAAAAGCTCGTCACTCCCGTCCTGTTTTAATGCGATCTGTCCAGATGTATATACCATCCCGTTAACTGCAACAGCTTGTGAGTACGGTCCTATAGCTGAAGGTGCGTTTTGTGTTTGTACGAATTCCATATATTTTTCTCCTTATTTACTTACTTTATAATCATCGAGTGCACTATCCATAAATGCATCAAAGCACTCAACACCTCTATGTCCTAAAGACTCGTATAAAATATTTTCGTCACCGTCGACAAAATAGTGTCTAGGCACCGGTGTTGTTTCAAATATTTTCGGTACAAAATCTCTATCGCGTGAGATGTGTACAACTACAAAATTTTTATGCAGTTTATCTTTAATTACTTTCTCTTGTAATGTAGTGCTTTCAAACTTTCTACACCATCTGCAGTTATCCGATGTAAGAAGAACATACAGTACTTTATTCTCTTTTTTTGCCTGAGCTAGTGCTGCTTTGTAATCATGCGGCCAATCAAGTTCTGCAGCAAACAAAGATAATACAAATGTTAATAATAAAACTATCTTTTTCATCTATTTATTCCAAATATTTATTAAGGTTTTGAACACTTTATAGAGATCTTCAACCTCTTTTTTTGTAGTTCTTTCATTTATAGAATGGATCGTGTCGTTTTTTACACCAAACTCCACTACAGCTACACCAAATGCCGATATAAAACGTGCATCACTTGTTCCGCCTGCTGTTGAGTGTTTTGGTTTTATAGAGGTTACATTTTCTATCGCTTGATCTATTTTTTCAACTATTTTTGTTTGTACTTCCGTTTTAAAAGGGTATGAACCTTGTGTCATCTCTAGTTCAAAATCAAGACCACCTAAATATTTTTCAATAAATGCCCTTATATCATCTTGTGTTATGTTTGTATTGTTTCTTACATTAAACATCATTTTAAGATCATTTGGTGTTACATTTGTTACCTGCATACCTGACCGAATATCTGTAATAACAAATTTTGATGGTGCAAAATGCTCATCTCCGCTATCAAGATCGATTCCTGCCATTTCACCTAAAACTTGTGAAAGCTGATGTATAGGATTGATCGCTTTTTCAGGGTATGCTGCGTGACCTTGCTTCCCTTTAATTGTTAAGTAACCATTGATTGAACCGCGACGCCCTACTTTGATAGCATCACCGAAATTCTCTTCACACGTTGGCTCTG
>JARRNV010000149.1:0-3393 GCA_037384685.1 Sulfurimonas sp. | reverse complement strand
GGTAAATTCTTCTATATATTATAGTAGGTTGCGTTTGGATGGTACACAACAAGTGCAGATGTACTTTGTTCAGGATTAATCTGGAATGTTTCACTCAGCTCTATTCCAAACTTCTCAGGTTTTAAGAGATTAAAAAGAGGACGATTGAGTTCTAGATCAGGACAAGCAGGATAACCAAATGAATAACGAGAACCTTGATATTTATTCATCTGCACATCTGCTAGAGTAGCCCCTTCATTCTCGGCAATTCCTAGATCGAGTCTGATCTGTTTGTGTGCAATCTCCGCTAACGCCTCTGCAAGTTCAACTCCGAGACCATGTACTTGATAATATTCCGTATAATCACCGCGATCGTAGATCTCTTTTTCTAGTTGGCTTAGTTTTGAACCTGCACTTACACAAGTCATTGCGATCACATCATGACGATCGGAGTGAAAAAAGTCACTTAGGGCTCGGTGTGGTTGTTTACTTTGACGAGGGAATGTGAGGATCTCCTCTGCACGTCCTATTACATGATCAAGCGGTTCGCGATTGATTTGATCTTCACTATTGTACCCTTCCGATTCATCAAAGATAAGAAGAGAGTTGTCATCACTTCTACATGGCCAATATCCATAGAGTACAGTTGGCTCAAAAAGCCCTTCATCCAGAAATTTCTGTTTGAGTTTTTCATACGCTGGCCAAACCACTTCATCAAGCTGTTTCTCATACGCCTCTTTGCTAAGTCCTTTAGAGTTATAACCCCATCTTTGTTTAAAAAGGATTTTATGGTTGATCCACTCAAACGCCATCTCTATTTGCTGTTGTGTTAGCTTTATCTCACGTCTTCCCCAAAATGGAGGTGTCGGTACTTCAACATTGCGATCAGGCATTTTTAGTTCGGCTAGAGGTGGGATAACTACCTCTTTTTTCTCTTTTTGTTGAACCTCTGGGGCATCGGGATGGAGATTTGTATCGAAATTTCCTGCTTCTATTCGGCTCATTGCTGTAACACCATCAAAAGCATCTTTACAGTAAAAGATTGGACCGTCATATATAGGACGACAAAAATCATCGATAAAACTACGTGTTAGTGCAGCCCCGCCTAAAAGGATAGGGATGTTTATTCCACGACGTTGCAACTCTTCGAGATTTTCTTTCATCACTTGTGTTGATTTTACAAGTAAACCACTCATGCCAAGTGCTGAGATATGTCCCGCTTCCATCTCTTTTATAAACTCTTCAAGTTCAACCTTGATTCCAAGATTTTGTACTTTATAACCGTTATTTGAGAGGATAATATCCACAAGGTTTTTACCAACATCGTGAACATCTCCCTTAACCGTTCCGAGTGCAAGTGTCGTGTCAACTGTTTTTTCAACTTTTGGTAGATAAGGATTAAGATGATCAACTGTTTTTTTCATAGTTTCTGCTGATTGAAGTACAAACGGTAATTGCATCTGTCCAGATCCAAAAAGTTCACCGACAACTTTCATAGCATCGATGAGAATCTCATTTACGATTTTCTCCGGAGCGATTGTATGGCGAGCCTCTTCAACGAGCGGAATCATACGCTCTTTGTCTCCGTCCATTAAAAGTTTTTTTATCTTCTCTTCATCACTCATTGCTAAGTACTCAGCATCTTCAGCTTCAGAGTCTACTACCTCTTTTGAACTAAAATGATCGATGAATTTAAAGAGTGGTTCTTGGCCACGGTTAAAGATCAAGTTGTCACAGATCTCTTGATCTTCAGCAGAGATCTTGTTGATAGGGATGATATGTTTTACGTTGATAATAACCGACGTAAGCCCCGCTTCAATACAGTGGTGTAAAAACATTGAGTTAAGATAAGGTCTTGCATCTTTATCGAGTCCAAACGAGATGTTTGAAAGTCCAAGAGTTGTACCCACTTCAGGATGGCGTTTTTGGAACTCCCTAATTGCCTCGATCGTATTGATTCCGGCATCTACATACTCTTCATCACCACTTCCAAGTGTAAAAGTAAGTAAGTCAAAAACTAAATCTTCAGGGTTAATTCCATGTTTTTCAGTTGCGAGTTGATATATACGTTCAGCTACTTCAAGCTTTCTCTCAACACTTTTTGCCATACCCACTTCATCGATTACAAGACATACAAGTGCAGCACCAAACTTTTTCGCCAGTTGACACACGGCATCAAATTTTTCGATTCCGTCTTCAAGGTTGACTGAGTTGATAATAGGTTTTCCACCTATATTTTTTAAAGCTATTTCAAGTGCCGGAACCTGTGTAGAATCGGGCATAAGAGGTAGAGGAATTTTTTGTGCATAGAGACTCATCACTTCGTTCATATCTTTAGATTCATTTCGCCCTGCAAATCCAACAGAGACATCAAGCACATGAGCCCCTGCACGAACTTGCTGTTGTCCAACACTGAGAGTCCCCTCGTAATCCTCATCTAAAAGAAGTTCGCGAAATGCTTTTGAACCGGTTGCATTACTGCGCTCACCTATAAGCAATGGAGCAGGATCTTGTTTGATCGCAACAGAGTTAAAAAGTGAAGCTAACGAAGTTGGTTGTGAGCCAGTTGGTTTTTTTGGTTGTTTGTTAGTTACTCGATCGACTAAAGCTCTAATATGCTGAGGTGTAGTTCCACAGCAACCACCTAAAAAGCTAACACCATCGTATTGTAAAAAATTTTCCTGTTTGTTTGCAAATTCATCTGGACCCATTGGGTAGTAAGTGTAGCCTCCACGGTTTTGCGGTAGCCCTGCATTTGCATGGACACTTATAGGTTTACCCCATAATTCACTAAGTGTTTTAATATGCTTTTCAACCTGATCAGGTCCGGTTCCACAGTTAAACCCTAGCGAGATGATGTCAAACGGTTCTAAAATGGTTGCAATTGTACCGGCATCTGTGCCGATCAGCATAGTCCCACTGAGTTCAATTGTAACAGAAACCATGATCGGAATCTCTACGTCTCTTTGAGAGCAGGCTTCCTCACACGCATGAAGAGCTGCTTTTATTTGGAGTGGATCTTGCGCAGTTTCAAGTAAGAATATATCGACACCACCATCGATCAAAGCTAAACAAAATTCAGTGTAGCCCTTATACATCTCGTCATAAGTGATATGTCCAAGTGATGGAAGTTTGGTTCCGGGTCCAATTGATCCTAAACAAAATCTTGGATGCTCAGGTGTTGAGTATTCTTTACATTTTTCTTTTACTAAAGCAGCCCCTGCGCGAGTGAGCTCATAAGCACGATCTGAAATACCATACTCATCTAAAACCCATGAAAATGATCCAAATGTATTTGTAGTGATCAGATCAGCTCCTGCAACAAGGTAAGCATTGAAGATATCATTCATCACCTCAGGTGCAGTAACATTTAATAGTTCATTACACCCCTCATTTCCTTCCCAAGCTTCTGCA
>JARRNV010000148.1:0-3428 GCA_037384685.1 Sulfurimonas sp. | reverse complement strand
GGTGATGATGACTACGAGAAAGACTTAGTTAAAAATTTAAGCTTTATTCAAGAATTAAACCCAAACCTACAACTAGGCTATTACTATTTTCTAGATTATGAGGATGAACTTCAAAACATTTTTCAACATTGCTATGAGTTTGACGAGTATGACGAGATGATTATGCAGACAAATATTTTGATTACCGCTTCACCTCAAGCAGCACTGGAATCACTCGCATCGGGCGGAAAACCAATATATTTTCAACGAGAAGATTATCCAGAGTATTTTGAAGAAAAATTTCAAAAATTGGGAATACCAGTTATAAAAAATTATGATAAAGAAGCGTTAATAGCACTTATAAATCACATAAATGAGATAAAATACAATCAAATCACTCCAAACTGCTACAATTTTTCACGTTTGCTAAAAGAAAACTTAATTTTATAAATAATTAAAACTTATTTGGGATATAATAAGGCTTTAAAATTCACAAAAAAGTGAGCGAGTTATGAAAGATAGTAGCCGTAGAGGTTTTATGGGGTATGCATTTGCTGGTGTTTCGGCAATTGGTGCTGTAGCATCTCTTTATGCAATGAAAAAAAGTTGGGATCCACTTCCAAGTGTAAAAGCAGCTGGTTTTACAACACTAGATATGTCTGCATATAAAGACAATGAACTAGTAACTGAAAAATGGCGTGGTAAGCCTATTTTCGTTTTAAAATACACACCGGAAATGATTGCAGAGTTAGACGACAAGCAAAAAGCACGTACAATCACAATTAATGGTGCAGATTTTATGGTTTGTTTAGGTTTATGTACACACCTTGGTTGTATTCCAGGGTATAACCCGGATGAGCACTCTTTCCTTTGTGCATGTCATGGTGGTAAGTATGATTTTACAGGTGATGTAACAAAAGCACCACCACCACGTGGACTTGATATTCCTCCATTTAAAATTGAAGGGAACAAACTGGTACTTGGTGAAGAGGGTCCAGAGTACAAAAAAATGAAAGAAACTGGCGTAACGCTGTAATTTAAGGGGAGCAAATGGCACATTTTACAAAAGCAACAAGCCTTCGCGACTGGATGAATCAACGTTTAGCTGTTGATACAGTTCGCCGTGTTATGGCTACAGAGTATTGGATCCCAAAAAATATTAACTTTTTATGGGCAATGGGGATGATCCTTGCAGTAACTTTCGGTTTACTGTTAGTATCTGGAATTTTTTTACTTATGTATTATCAACCAAATGTAGCTACTGCATTTGACAGTGTTAACTACACAATTATGACTGAAGTTGAATTCGGATGGTTATGGAGACATGTTCACGGTGTTGCTGCATCGGTAGTTTTCTTAATTATTTATATTCACATGTTTACAGGTATCTACTACGGTTCATATAAAAAGGGACGTGAGATGATCTGGATCTCTGGTATGTTATTATTCGTAACTTTCTCAGCAGAGGCATTTTCAGGTTATATGCTTCCATGGGGACAAATGTCTTACTGGGCTGGTATGGTTATTACTAACTTATTTTCCGGTGGTTCATTACATGCTGATGGTTTAGTTGAGTGGATTCGTGGAGATTACGTTCCGGCTCAAGCGTTCTTAAACCGTTTCTTCATGTTACATGTACTTTTATTACCATTAGCAATTTTAGGTCTTATCGGTCTTCACTTTGCTGCACTTCGTATTCCTCACGTTAATAACCAAGATGGTGAAGAGTTAGATTTCGAAGCGGAAGCTGCAAAATACAAAGCTGGTGACAAAGCTGGTTCTAAAGTTATTGCGTTTGCTAACGACTTTATGTCAAAAGATATGATGGTTGTAGGTATCTACTTAATCTTCTTCTTTTACTTAGTGTTCTTCCATTACGATTTCGCAATGGACCCGGTAAACTTTGACCCAGCTGATGGACTTAAGACTCCAGCACACATCTATCCTGAGTGGTACTTCTTATGGTCGTACGAGATTCTTCGTCCATTCCCTACTGATCCAGGTTTAGTTGCGTTTGGTTTTGCTCAAGTGATCTTCTTCTTACTACCGTTCTTAGATAGAAGTCCAAATACTGTTCCTGCAAGTCGTAGAGGATTATTTAAATTTTGGTTCTGGTTTATGTTAGTAGATATGATCGTACTTACTGCAATGGGTAAATTACCACCAGAAGGTATATTTAGTACTATCGGTTTAGTGGCGGCTATTACGTTCATCGTGTTATGGATATTATTGCCAATCATTACAAAAAAAGAGAAAGTGTTATAGGAGAATATGATGAAAGAACTTAAAATATTAGCAGTTGTAGTATTCTTTACTCTTGTAACTTACTACTTAGTTGAGCCATTCGCTCACTCTCAAATGCATAAACATGTAGAGAGTGAAGGATTCGCATACAAAGATTTACCGGAACTTACTAAAAAAGGTGATGCTACTCGTGGTCAAGAGTTAGTGATGGGAGCTGGAGCTTGTCTTGGTTGTCACTCTATGGAAGTAGCTGGTATGCCGGCACCGATGGACCCAGTAACTGCAGCACAAAGCTATGGTGTAAACCCACCGGATCTTTCAAATGCCGGTGCTGTTTATGATGCAAAATTTCTTGCAGCACTTATTAAAAACCCAGCTCATGCTTTAATGGTTGAGCATAAATTTGATATAAACAAAGGTCAAATGCACCCAATGGTACCATTTTATGGAGCTGGTGGTGACATAGATCAAGAAGTTGCAGATATGGTTGCTTACTTAAGCCCATTTACAGCCACCTCTAATTTTTTCCTTTTCTTTAAAATGAGATTTTAATTGTGATAACTCGTCAAAATTTATATTAATAAATGCCTCTGACATATCTACCAACGTGTTTAATCCTTTTTTGAATTTTTTATCGTTTTCTATTTTGTTCATATGAATTAGCAAATTAAACAGATTAATTTTCCCCACCATTCGGGTAAAAATAATATTTTTCACAGCATCTATATTGTAAGTAATCTCTTCCATATTAAAGAAAATTTTTGAAATTTAACTATCCATGATTGTCCGTATATTAATAATTGTAATACTTTGCCAATCTTCAAAGCAATCATAACAACAACTTATTTCCAGATATCATATTTAAGCGTCAGGTCAATCCGATTATTGCCAAAGCTTTTAAAACGACCCCGGGGGTCATGGCGATGAGGCACTCAACTTTGTCAGTCTGCTTTACCAATGATTATGGTTAAATTGGTTAATTAACCCATGATGTCTTAATCAATTGTCCTTTTATTCTTTTGTATGAATGCCTCAAGATCCTGAACGTCAATATATTGTTTCCGTCCACCCGGAAACTGAACAACTGGAATTTGTCCGGCCCAGATCCGCTCGCGCATGGCCCAAACGGTAAGCCCTAACCATTGCGCGGCCTCTTTCAGGGGGAGGAGCCGGGGATAGGGAATCCCCTGCGCCGTTTTATTCTC
>JARRNV010000147.1:0-4004 GCA_037384685.1 Sulfurimonas sp. | reverse complement strand
TACGTTCTTGAAGAGTTTGTTGTTACACCCACATAAGTTGCAGTTATATCGAACATCCCGTACGTAGTAGTGTTATATGTATCTGCACCGACATGAAAGTCATAATTTTCAAACTGTTGCTGCACCATATCTAGTGCTACCCTATTATCTCCACTTGCAGTTGAGTACCCTGCTTTCATAGTTGTCGGATTATCAGCTAATTGAGAGTTTAATTGTATATCTCGTGCATTGTTTCCGTCTAAAAATCTATGTAACCCGATAGAACCTGCAAAGTTAGTACCCGATGAAAAATCACCATTTGTTAAGTTATCTGCTACTGAGAATGTATACCCCTGAGCTTGAGATGCCGGATCCATACCTAACTCTAAACGGAGATCTCCCGTCGCTGAAGCCTGATAGTTAAATAAAAGATAATCATCAACATCGTTATTAGCATTTTGGTCATCATTGTCATCTTTATTTTGTGTAATTTGCCCTTCAATAGAGTTCGTTCCTGCAGCACCAGACATTGTTGTCTTAACGTTTACGTCTATAGTTCTACGTGCAACTTCATTTCCGTCTATATCGTAAATAATGATGTCAAAAGAGCCTTCGTTCATATTTAGATTTGAGCTAAGGAGTGCATCATTTGCACCTAAAGACAAACTATTTGATTGCATATTTGTTGTATTGCTTTGTGAATATAAATTATTTGTCGATTCTATTAAACCCTGGGCAAAAGCATCTAGATCAGCAACAGTTGTTTGTAAAATCCCATTTGTCGGCATCCCCGTAGTTTCATCTATAGCACGTCCGCGAAGATCAAAAATAGCACCAACTTTACCACCGGTAATTTTCTCTTCCATAGGTATAAGTGTTCCATCTTGTCTTTCATACGAAACATTGTAAAAACCGTACTGGTTTGTATCTTTTTCAACACGTAACGGGTGATATGAGTTTCCATCAACAATATTAAAACCGTTAACAGAAATCGAATAACTGCCCGTTTTTGTATTTGAATTGCTATCTATTTGAATATTTGCTTGGAGCTGTCCTTGATTTACATCTGCACCAATAAGTCTAGACAAACTTTTTTCTAAAGAGTTTCTTTGATCTCTTAAATCGTTTGCTTCATACATTCCACCCGATTCAGCAGTATCAATACTTCTATTTAGATCAGCAATCTGTGCTGCAATCTCATTTACCTGATCAATATTAAGCGCTAATTGATCGTTTACCTCTTGTTGTAGTGTAAGTATCTGGTTTTGTGTATCTTTTATGTGCGAAGACAATGTTTCTGTTTGCTTAGCTAAAGCAATTTTTATGGCATCATTATCCGGATTTTCTGCAAAAGTTTGCCACATATCATAGTATGTTGCTAGATCTGCTTTAATACCGACACCGTCAATCTCCGGAAAATAACTAGAGAGTTCTTCAAGTGTTTGGAGTTCATAATCGCTATACTCTTTTTGCGCAGAAACATTTGTATATCTGTCAAAAACAAAGTTGTCAAACACCCTTTTAATATCTTGAACCTGTACACCGTTTCCAACATTTCCAGGCATAGTATATAAAGGAGTGGCAGCTTCTGTAATTACTCTTTGACGAGTATACCCTTCTGTCTCTGCATTGGCAATATTGTGACCAGTTGTATTGATCCCAACTTGTGCAGCCGATAGTCCTGAGTAACCGATCCCTAATGTATTAAATAGATTAGCCATCTTACACTCTCACTTCCAAGATCGAAGAATCTTTTGATGCAACTTTATTGTAGCCTTGCATCTCTGTAGGTACTATTTGTTCTAGAAAATCGTTATATAAATTACTAACTATAACAACTAATTTTGCGTACTCTTTGTTTACTTCTCTTAGTTCTGATAGTTGAATTTTTAACTCATCTAGAAGCTGATGCTGTTCATCGTTTAGTAGATTAGGAAGCTCTGCATTTGGGTTTTGTGTCATTAGTGAAGAGATCTCATGATCGATCATCGCTTTTTTAGATTCAAAACTTTTGAGTTTTTCATCTTTGATCGACAATCTGTCAAACTGGGGATCGTGTTGTGCTTGTTTAATATCTTCTATATCCGATTTTGTTATTTGTATTAAATCTTTTAAATCTTCTAAAGCACTTTGCAAATGATGCGTCAACATAACTGTGTCCTCTACATTAAATTATATTTTAAAGTAGTTCATCCGCCATTTTTTTAGATAGCGCAGATAAATCTACTTTGTACTCACCGGAGTTTATAGACTCTTTGAGTTCTTCCACTTTGTTGTTAGTATCTTTAGCATTTTGAGTACCAACATTTTTATTCGATTTACTTTCCGATGCACTATTTGCATAAACATTTTGTGCAACTGAACTATTTACTTGAGAAATCATAACTCATCCTTTGTCTTAAAAAACATTTCATATTTACCAAATCGACAAATTTATGAATTTCTAAACACTATTTTTACTTTTTTTGCGACAAATAATCGTAAAGCATCTGGGAAAATCCAAAACTACCGGCACTCGCCTTTGAAAGTTCCTCTCTGTACATAGATTTGTATATTTTATCACCCGGATCATTCGCTGAAGAAAAGATATTTTTATCATCTTTCATAGCGTTATCCATCAACATTTTTACAATGATCGCTTCAAAAGCATCTGTTTGTTTTCTAAGTGCATCTTCCGTAGTGTTTGGATCTATTTTTGGAATTGCTTTATTATCCGTAACTAGTTGTGATTGTGCTTGCAGTGCATTTAAACCATAACTCATTAGATCACCTCCAACTCAGCGGAGATGCTACCTACACTCTTCATCGCTTCTAAAATGGCTATGATATCTTTAGGAGTTGCTCCAAGCTTTTGTAAAGAACGCACTAAGTTTGCGACAGTTGTCGTTCCCGCTTTTGTATAAAGTTGGTTATCGTTCATACCTATAACCATATTTTGATCAACCTGCATCGAACCATCTGGTGCATTGATCTCATTTTCCTCTACAATCTTGATCGTAATATCTCCATGAGTAAGCATAATAGGTTTAAGCTCAATATCAACACCAGCGACAATAGTTCCCGTTCTTTCGTTGATCACAATTTTATCTTTTGGTTTATATGCCATATCTACATTTTGTACTTCTGCTAAAAACTCGATCATTGAGCGATTTTGTGGACGCTTTAGTTTTACACTTCTTGAATCGAGTGCAACTGCAACTTGCGTGTTAAAGTGTTGATTGATTGCATTTTGTACCGAAACAGCATTTGCAAAGCCTGATTCTTTAAGTGAAAGCATCGCATACTCTTGATGAAACAGATCGATGTTGATCTCACGCTCTACAAGTCCGCCGTTAAAAACTATACCGGTAGTTGGATGCGACTCAGAACCTGCGCCTTTTGAGTTCATACCACCATCAAACTTATCCCCTTGTCTTGCAAAAGGTTTTAGTTTTGCAGTAACCACAACAGCTGCAACGTTTTTTGACTTGATATCTACCGGATTCATGTCAATGTTCATCGCTTTTAACATGTTGGCAATTGATTGGAGTGTAAATTTTGAAGTAGTACCGTCACCCGTTTTTTTCAAACCAACTACCAGTGAATAACCGATAATCTGGTTTTCACGAACCCCGACAATATTCGATACATCAGTAATCTTCGTAGCATACAGTGATGACAATAAAAGTATAAAAGTAAGTAATATTCTCATTGATTCCCCTAAGTGTTAAGGGGAATCAAGCAAAGATTATTCCATTTCTGGAGATACTAGGTAAGTTAAACTCGTTTTTCCAAATTTTTTAGTTTTTTTGGTTGTATAGATTCCAATTTGTTCCGGAATTTTTAGTGTACTCATATGCTCAATAATGATCAATCTAACCACTTCTTTTGGAAGGTTTTCTATGAGCTTCATTGTATTGTCATAAATATTTTCCATCCCCTCACGGTAACTAAACGGAGGATCGATGTAGATGTACGCATCTTCACCCATTTTTTTAAGCGAACCTACGACACTGTTTATATTTTCAAAACTGTTACCGCCAAAC
>JARRNV010000146.1:0-3435 GCA_037384685.1 Sulfurimonas sp. | reverse complement strand
CTTGATCAATTGATAGCAGAAAATGGAGGACGATATGACAAATTTATCTTATCTATCTAAAATAAAAACTTTAGTTTTATTAGGATTAGTCTTTTATTTTTTAGCGTTTTTATATGAAATGTTTATAAGAGGGCATTTTTCGTATTTTAGTCTGATTCTTCTTGTATTGTTTATTGGTCTTGTTGCGTGGATAAATATATATATTATAAGAATGCAAAAAGCTTTAGATAAGATTATTTTTGTTTTAGATAGCACAGTTGATGGGAATTTTGAGAACCGTATAACAAATATTAGAGATAAAGGGTATGTTGGACAAATTTCAACACAATTAAATAATATACTTGATCAATTTGAGACCTTTATGAGAGAGATGAAAACATCAGTAAACTATGCAAGCGAAAATAATTTTTTTAGAACATTTAATACACAAGGATTAAATTCGGCATTAGCCTTTGTTGGCAATCAGATGAATGAGAGTGTTAGTGTAATGGAACAAACCTATAAGATGAAATTACGTTCAGAGCTTAATGCAGAGCTGAGTCTTGTAAATAAAAATAATCTTCAACTGCAATCTCTGCAAGAAAGTTTTGGAGCAAATGCAAAATACCTTGAAGTTATCTCAGAGAGTATTGAGAAATCAACACAGATGAGTGTAGAGCGTGTGGAAGATTCAGAAAACGTAGGTGTTAAACTTGAAGGTTTAAATGAACTGCTTGATGCAAATGTAAACTCTAGTGTATCATTGGAAACTCGTGCAAAAGAGATTACAGAAGTTGTCAATCTCATTAGTGATATTTCCGATCAAACTAATTTACTTGCTCTTAATGCTGCAATTGAAGCAGCACGTGCAGGTGAGCATGGTCGTGGATTTGCCGTTGTTGCCGATGAAGTGAGAAAACTTGCAGAGCGCACGCAAAAAGCAACCGGTGAAATCAGAACAACTGTTCAGGTTTTACAACAAGAGAGTCAAGAGATGAATGAAAGTTCTGAGAGTATGCGAAGTGTTGTTGATGAATTTAGTGAACTCATTACAACATTTAGTGAAAGTATGATCGAGTTACGTGATTCTAATGAGGAAACAAATAAACTGATTCGTCAAATTGATGGGCGTATATTTATGAACTTAGTTATGATTGACCATGTTCTCTTTAAAGCAAATGCGTATGCTTCATTATCTGCCGGAAAACTTATTTCTGAATTTCAAGATCATCATAGCTGTCGTTTAGGGCAATGGTATGAAACTGAAGGTAAAACTCGTTATGGGCATACACCTAGTTATAAATTGCTTCTTGAGCCTCATAAAATTGTACATCAAAATGTTCAAGGTACACTAGAGTGTTTAGCCAATAATAACTTAGATGAGTGTGTAGCTATAAAAGAGAAAATTTTAACAGATTTTGAAGAGATGGAAGTTGCAAGTCATAATCTTTTTGAAATTGCTGAAAGAATGATCGATGAGGAATAGTTCCTCATCATTACAATAAACTCAGTAGTACTATAAGGAGTACTGGCGGAGTTACGATTAGTCCAAATTTTGAATAAGACCAAAAACTGATTTGCACACCTTTTTTCTCTAGCGAATGTAACCAAAGCAGAGTTGCCAATGATCCAAAAGGGGTCATTTTTGGTCCTAAGTTACACCCGATGATGTTTGCATAGATCATCGCATCGTTTTTAATCCCTTCTAGTGCTATATCCATCACCATAATAGTAGGCATATTGTTCATAATAGCAGATAAAAATGCCGAAATAAAACCGGTTCCGACAACTGCAAGCGGTTGTGACTGGTTATTCAAGAAAGTAAGCACTTGTGCGATCTCAGTAGTGAGTCCTTGATTTTTTAATCCATAGACAACGACATACAGTCCAAGTGAAAACCAAACAACCTGCCAAGGTGCTTCTTTGATAATATGTTTAGGGTGTACAACTCGCATACTTGATGAGATTGCCAAGAAGATAAGTGCACCGCCAAGAGCAAAAACAGATATAGGAATATTATAATGATCACCTATGAAATAACCTGCTAAAAGTAGCGCTAAAAAGAACCAAGAAAATTTAAAAAGTGTTTTACTTTTTAAAACGTCATCCGGATTTTTAAGCAGATCGATATCAACTGTTTTTGGAATATCTTTTCTAAGTATAAGATACAAAACTGCCATAGAAGCAATGACACTTACAATGTAAGGTAAAGCCATATTGAGTATAAACTCTTTAAACCCTATATCGAAGTAATTTGCTGTTACGATGTTGGTAAGATTAGAAAAAACAAAAGGTAAAGAAGCACTATCGCTTATAAATCCACCTGCAAGTAAAAAAGCTAAAATAGTTTTTGTATCTAACTTTAAAATTCTCATTTTTGCAAGTAATATCGGTGTAAGAATAAGTGCAGCTCCATCGTTTGCAAAAAGTGCCGAGACTATTGCTCCTAAGATGATCGAATAAAAAAACATCTTCACACCGTTGCCGCCGGAGAGTTTTGCCATTTTAAGAGCTGCATATTCAAAAAAGCCTATCTCATCTAATACCATTGATAATATAATGATCCCAATAAAAGCAAAAGTAGCATCCCAAATAATGTCAAAAACTATTTTTACATCTTCAAATGATACGACACCGACAATGAGTGCAACAATTGCACCGATAATAGCAGTAGTTCCGATTTGTAAACCTTTTGGCTGCCAGATCACAAAGATTAAAGTGATAAGAAATATACTAAATGCTAGAAGCATGGTGCTGCCTTATATTTTTTTGCAAAGTATAGCAAGATTATAAGTATACATCAAGATATATTGATATATACTAGGAATGTTTATTGCTGAATGTGGATGAAAATAGCGTAAAGCAGAGCAATGGTACTTTTTAAAAATTCAAAAGAAAAAATATATTACTATAAAATTAATGTCTATCAGACACTATTTGGTGACTATCTTATTCAAAGAGAATATGGCGGAATCAATAATTTACATCCAACCAATACTATAAAAAGTTATGCTCCTTCCAAAAAAGAAGCGCTTTTCAGGGTGTTAGATATAGCAGTAGAGAAAAAAGAGTTGGGATACTTAAAAAGAGTATAATATTGCAATAAGGAGTAAAAGATGAAAAGTATTTTATATGGATCACTCATTACTTGTATGGTGCTAACTGGTTGTGCAACAAACCAAGGTCCAGAGTATGATGGAAAAAATTACAATGAAATTAAAACATATGAACTTGGAACGCTTAAAGTTGTACGTCCGGTAGTGATTAGCGATGATGGAAGCGGAACATTTATAGGTGCAATTGTCGGAACTGTTTTAGGGACTACTTTAGGAGGTGGTCGAGGGACTACACTTACAACACTTGCCGGTGGTCTGGGTGGTGCTTATGTAGGTAGTGAAGTGGGCAAGGCAAATGCATCTGAACTTACAATTGAACTTGATGATGGTAGAGATATTG
>JARRNV010000145.1:0-3438 GCA_037384685.1 Sulfurimonas sp. | reverse complement strand
AGAGTGTGGTGAGCTTATCGTTTTAGGAGATAATCCAGCCGGAAACGATGAACAACGTATTGTCAATGAAGGTGAGTGTATAAAAACATTTACAGGCTCAAAAATGCCTGAAGGTGCCGACACGCTGATCCAGATTGAAAACGTCACTTTTGAGAATGGAACAATCACGATCAATGAAACTGTAAACTTTGGTTCATCTGTTCGCCCTGTTGGCGAGAGTTATAGAGCTGGGGATGTTTTGATCAAAAAAGGGACAAAGCTTGGCTTTGCTGAGATCGGAGTTTTAGCAGGATTAAACCAAGTGATGGTAAAAGTAGCTCTTCGTCCTCGTGTGGCTGTGATAGCAACGGGAAGCGAGATCGTAGATCTTGGTGAGCACTCGGACAATCCTGCGCAAATCAGAAGTTCAAACAACTACACACTTGAGGCACTTTTTAAACAAGCCGGAGCTGAAGTTATCCAACTTGGAACGGCACCGGATGATAAAAAAAGTTTGCTTTTAGCGTTTGAGAATGCGATCAACTCTGCAGATATTGTTGTAAGTACAGGTGGTGTGAGTGTTGGCGATTATGACTTTGTAAAAGATATAGTTCCAAGTCTTGGCGCTTCTGTTGTATTTAAAGGTGTGGCTATAAAACCTGGTCGTCATGTGATGGTGGCACAGCGTGATGAGAAGTTTATTTTAGCACTTCCAGGGTTTCCTTACTCATCAACTGTTACAGCTATACTTTATGCTCTACCGCTGATCTCAAAAATGTTAGGTCAAGCAAAACCATATGAGATAATTGCAGCAAAACTGCAGGATAACTTCAAAAAACGTAGCTCATTTACAGAGTTTACTACATGCAATATAGTTATTGAAGATGGGGAATTTTTCGTTAATTTTCAAGATAAAAAACTTGGAAGTTCTGCAATCCTTACAAACATGCTTGGCAACAGCGGACTTATGATCACAGGTGAAGATGACAAAGAGTTAAGCGTAGGTACTTTTGTGAATGTGATTTTGCTATAAATTTATAATTTCTTATATCCATTTGGATTATTTGTCTGCCATCTCCAACTATCTTGACACATATCTTCTAAAGAGTGTGTCGCTTTCCAATTTAAAAACTCTTCAGCATATGATGGATTAGCAAAATATATAGCAACATCTCCTTTTCTTCTTGGAGTAATTTTATAAGAAATTTTTTGACCTGAAACTTTTTCAAATGTTTTTATAACATCTAAAACAGAATAGCCTTTGCCTGTTCCTAAATTTAGAGTTATTACATTCTCAACCTTATTCAATTTTTCGATCGCTTTTACATGCCCATTGGCAAGATCAACTACATGAATATAATCCCTAACACCTGTTCCATCATGTGTATCGTAATCATTTCCAAATACACTTAAAAATTTACGGCTACCTACTGCTGTTTGTGCAATAAAGGGCATTAAATTATTGGGTATACCATTTGGATCTTCACCGATTCGACCCGATTTATGTGCCCCTACCGGATTAAAATAGCGAAGTAATACTATTTTCCATTCATTATCAGAAATATGTAGATCACGTAGTATCTCTTCAATGAAAAGTTTTGTTCTTCCATAAGGATTAATTGCTGCAAGAGGAAAATTTTCTTTTATTGCTACTTCATGTGGACCACCATAAATAGTTGCCGAAGAACTAAAAACAAGTTTTTTACAATTACTTTTTTGCATAACTTCACATAAACGCAAAGTACCCACTATGTTGTTATCATAATACTCTAAAGGTTTTTCAACAGATTCACCGACAGCTTTTAATCCTGCAAAATGGATCACTGAGTCTATATCATATTTATCAAAAACATTTTGTAAAGCCTTTGAATCACGAATATCACCTTTTACAAACTTTACTTTTTGACCTATAATTTCGCCAACACGTTTTAAGCTCTCCTGTGATGAATTTGAAAAATTATCAAATACAATAAAATCTAGTCCTGCGTTATATAGTTCTATACATGTATGTGTCCCTATGTAACCAGCTCCACCAGTGACTAAAATCATTTATAAAACCTTTTTTCTTATACTCTTCCTATTTTATGCCCTTTAAGCGCATAAAACAGTATAATTAAATAACAAACTATTCCTAACAAGTAAGCTTGTTGCATATCGTTTGTAAAAAGTGCAATTTTTCCAAAAGCTAACGGTAAAAGTGCACCACCTGCTATGGACATAATAAGTAAGGCACTCGCTTTTGGTGTATGACGCCCTAACCCATCCAAAACCAAAGGCCAGATTGTCGGCCACACAAGTGCATTTGATAGTCCTAAGAGTGCTACAAATAAAACACTGTCCGGAATACTCTGCATAATCATGTGACTCTCTTTTGGCGTGTATACTACTGCTAGAACAAGTCCTATACCAACTACTGAAGAGAGTGCCAAAGCATTTTTTTGACTTATGAGCTTAGGAATCGCAAAAACTCCAAAAAGATAAGCCGCTACCATACATGCCATAGTATATGATGTAAGTGTAGTTACATCTGCTACACCTAAAGATTGTGCATACAGTCCTATCGTATCTCCTGCTATTACTTCTATTCCTACATAAAAAAACAGAGCGATTGCTCCAAGAATTACATGTGGAAACCTAAAGACACTTACATGATCATAATTGTCATCCTCTTCATACTCAACATCTTTTAAAGGGGAAAAATGAACAAATGCTATAAGCGCAAGTAAGATAATAGCCATCACAATATACGGCATAATCAGCTTATGTGAGAGGGTATCTAAATTTGCCGATTGCAGATTCTCCAATAGCGGCATATTTGAAAGAATAAGTGCTGTAAAAACGATAGGTGCTAGTACTCCGGCAGATTTATTTATAAGCCCCATAATACTTATACGTCGTGCTGCACTCTCAATGGGTCCTAGTAAAACTATGTAAGGATTTGAAGCACTCTGTAAAATAGTAAGCCCTGTCCCTAAAGTAAATAACGCTAATAAAAATATACCAAACTCCCTTGTTAACGCTGCCGGAATAAATAATAAACTTCCAATCGCCATTACAAGTAAACCTAAGGCCATACCACGTTTATATCCTGTGAGTTCTAAAAGATATGACATCGGGTATGCCATAACAGTATATGAGATATAAAAAGCAAAAGTAACAAAAAGTGCTTCAAACTCATTAAGATCACATAGCACTTTTAAAAAGGGGATCAGTGAGCCGTTTAACCATGTTACAAATCCAAAAATAAAAAACAGTATAGCTATAATAACCATAGGGATGAAGTTAGATTCTTTATCCATTACGTAACCTTTCAAGGTATTGTGCAACCCCGTCTTCGTCATTCGTGTGAGGTAAAACAACCTTCGCCATCTGTTTTACATCGTTATGCGCATTTGCAACTGCAACAGAGATATTTGCCAAGTTAAACATCCCTATATCATTCAAGTTGTCTCCAAATAC
>JARRNV010000144.1:0-3452 GCA_037384685.1 Sulfurimonas sp. | reverse complement strand
TGCAGGTTTTTAATATCGTACAGTTCAGCACTTAACTCTTCAAAAAACTTAAATATGTAAGAGCTGTTTTTTGTAAATGTAAAAAAGTTTCGTTCAATTTGTAGTTTTGCAAACTCTTTAAAATCAGATGCCTGTAAAAGTAATAATATACGACTATCATCATCTATATGTTTATAGCCTGAAACAATGCACAACTTGGAGATAAACTCCCCCATCGTTATGTACTGCGGTAAAAAAATTGTTTGATTTTTGTTTTTGAGTTGCTCGTGCCGAATAGCACGAGAAGAAGAGAGAACTATGGTTGTATTGTCCATAGTTTAATATTCAAATGCCTCTTTTATACGTGTATCGGCTTTGATGTTTAAAAATCTATAATGATCACCCACTTGAACACGAGCTATTATGTTCCAAACACCAACTTTTGGAAAAGTTGCCCCGCTGAATGTATAGATACCATCTGCACACTGACACTCGTTCAGTTCTTGACTGAATTCTGCTGTTTCAGGTCTGCTTATATGTATATTGATTTTAGCATCATTTATAGCATTACCCTCTTTATCTGTAACTTTGTATTTAATCAATGGATTTTCTCCACCAATTCCCTCTGTTACATAGGTAAAATTATATTTTTTATCAAAATCTATCTGTGCATTTATCAAGTCGTTTGCTCTTGCATCTGCATCTTGATATTTGCTCATATAAGCGTTACTTTCCTGAATGTTTGCCTTACTTGTCACTATTACAGTAGCTACACACATTCCAAATACAAGTGTAATTGAACCGCCTAGTAAATAGGGCCAAATTTTTCCACTACTCTTTTTGCTCATTTCTCAGCCTTCTTAATTCTATCTTTTTTCTAATGTACAGAACTATACCATATAAAACAAAACCATAGAAAAACAGCTTCACCCAAAAGAGTGCTTCTTGATTTGCATCACCTGGATCATTATCAAGAGTAACCCCTTTTGAAGCAGCCACTTGATGGGCAATATCAAGGTATCCGTTATACATAGATGCTGCATATTTTCCTACAATCTGCTCATTTTTTGCTTTGCCGGCAAGCAGTGGTAAAATAGAACCTCCGTACTCAGTTCTTAGTTGATTAAAGTGCTCCCAACTATCAGCATACATCATAGCTACAATATATGCTTGAACAATTGATGTTGTAGGACTTAAAACCTGTCCTCTATTAAAATATTTATATAAAGCTGGGTCGTTGACTTGTATATCTACTTGTGTATCCATTTCCGAAAAAACTAAAAGAATAGTCGGTTCTTTGAAAGTAGCAAGTAACTCTTGTTCATACTTATACATATCTTGACCGTCTGGAAGTTCTTTTAGCATCAAAAGTCGCAAAGCAACTCCTGTTTTAGCATATAGTTCACTTCCTAAAAGTTCAATATCTTTTGTAAAAGGTTCACGATGTACAACTTCATCTTTATATAAATATTCTGCAACTAATTGTGATTGAAAAGAAATAATGAGGATGAGGGCATAAAGCCCTCTTGTGAAGATTCTCAATGAAACTACCTTACCCAATAAATAAGTGGTTAGGAGTTACAACTGCATAAATTGTATAAATCGCCATTACTACTAGCGTCCAAGAAATAACTTTTTCCATCTTTATACTCCTTACTTCACTGTAACGATATGATCAGATTCTTTAGATACGTTTTTACCCATAATCCCTGATCCTATCTCTGTTTCATTTTTAATCTTGTAAAAGTTAGTTGCATTTGCATTTTGTGCACCAATACCTAGTACTGTTAAACCAGCAAGAATAGATAATAGTAACACAGTAGCGATCAACATACCAGTCACACCGTCAAGAGCGAAAACACTTCTATTTTCATTCATGATTATTCTCCTTCTAAATCATCAGTATCAGGTAAACCTGCACTAATATAAGCTGCAGCAGCTTCGATTTGTTTGTCATTTAATCTAGAGAAAGATGGCATTCTACCAATTACACCTTTTTTACCATGATTAAGTACATTTGTAACAAGTGTAGGAGTAAACTCAGCAATGTCTGGAGCTACATACTCCATACCTTTACCGTCAGCTCCGTGACATGAAGAACATACAGCTGCAAATACATCTGCACCCTCACCTTTCATACCATTTGCTACATAAGAAGCTACTGCATCAATCTCAGCATCTGTAATTGGCGCACCAGTATCCATGTTAAATAAACCATTTCTATCCGGCATTGGCATTTCAGTACCAAGAAGTTGGTTGTTTGAACCATTAATAACTACATTTTTCACGTTCGCTGCAGAAATTCTTTGGTGAAGGTTTGCAGCTTTACCGTCAATACCTTTACCATCTGCACCGTGACAAACTTTACACTCTGCAATAAATACAGACTCACCCATTTTAATAAGTTCATTACCTTTAATGTCTGCATATTTCTTAGCAAACTTAGCATCATGAGCTTTTACATCTTCATTATACTCACCGATTTGTGAATATGCATTTACAGGATAACCCATTGTAAAATACCACATACCCCAAATGTTTAAAGCCATAAATAAAATAGCCCAACCCATTGGAACAGGGTTTTTATACTCACCGATATCATCCCATGACTCTTCTGCAAGTTCACCTGTTGCAGTATCATTTTGCATTTGACGAACATACTTGATAACAACAAATACTGTAATGATTACAAGTGCAACTGCACCGGCAACAGCAAGCATGTTGACGATATCACCATTTAATCCACCCTTAGAGCCACCAATAGATAGCCATGTTAAAAGTAACATTAGAGCAGTAAAGATAATTCCCCCAAGCGTTAGCTTATTCATATATCTCTCCTATTTATCTTCTTTTTCCGATATAGATTTCACCGGAGCGTCCTCTATATCATCATTAAGTGCCATATTGCCATATTCTTCATAATCGACACCAGACTCATCTTTTCTATGTTTATATAAATGATATATATATGCATATAGACCAACTGTCAAAAACATTGTTAAGAAAAAGTAAGCATAACCTTGAATTTCAGCAATATCCACACTAAACCCTTTTATTTTAAACTATTTAAGTATGCAATTAATGCAACAATTTCTGGAATTTGACCAGCTTCAACTGCTGCTTTAACTTTTGGATCTTTCATATCAGCAGCGATCACTTTAGCTTCTTCTAAAGCCATAGCTTTCGCATCTGCTAAATTTTTACCCATTGCAACTGTTACAGTACCACCATCTTTTGTTGGAACTGCTTTGTTATAAGGCACAGAGAATACGTTAGCTACAGTAACTTGCTCAGCATAAGCAGTATCTATATCAGCCTTATTCTCAAACATCCATGGATAACCTGGCATAATTGAACCAGGAACAACCTCTGCTGGGTTTTTCATGTGATGCTCATGCCAGTCAGTAGTTCTATAGTTACCAACACGCCAAAGATCTGGACCAGTTCTTTTAGAACCCCAAAGGAACGGACGA
>JARRNV010000143.1:0-3467 GCA_037384685.1 Sulfurimonas sp. | reverse complement strand
GTTGTAAGCGCCTTCTGCACTTAAAGTACCAACCTCTATAGCTTCTGCGAGACCTGAGTATTTTTGTAATGTAGTAAGTTCACTTAAAGAGAGACTTTCTAAAAAAGATTTTGCATTTGAGAGTTTTATATCTTCCTCTTTTGCTTTGTTGTAGATCGCCTCAAAATCTTCTGCATAAGGTGCTTGGTACTCTTTTCTTCCTTGTGTTGTTTGATAGTTTTTCATATCATTGATATAGTTAAGGTATGTAGGTGAACTTTCCATGGCACACTCCTTTAGTAAAGATACACAAGCAAAAAAGGTTCCTTGTTGTCTAGTTTATTTTTCATTATCTTTGATTGATTAAACTTGTTGTATAGATTCACTACATAGGATAGATACGATGAATAAAAAAATAATAATTTTTACAGTTTTATTAACAAATATTACGTTTGCCTATGCTTTACCGGCACAGGTAAGAGTCGTTCGTGAGATCCCGGAAAGTAGAAAAAATTCTGAAAACTTAGCGAGTATGAGTATAGAATCACTTTGTGAAAGAGGTTTAGAAAAAAATGCAGCATATAAAAAAGTGTTAGCTGCTTTAAAACATGACCAATATATAACACAGATCATGGCGCAAAATATTATGAAACATTTTAAACAGATCGAACATCGCGACATTGTTTCATATATCTCTGATGCCGCTTTGTTTGGTAAAAGTGTTGATCTGAGTTCTTATGAACAGCTGATCGCTTTTGTACAAAAAACTAAACAGCTTGTTTTAGATCAAGAGAGTTTAGAAAAGGTTCAAAAACTTTCTCTTGAAAATCAAACTCTCGTTTAATTTACCCCATAGGGTAGAGGATCTCGTTGTGCACTGCATCACACGCTTTGAGAATTTCATCGCTCAGTGTGAGATCCATTGCAGCAAGTGAGGCATCGAGTTGATCAGGTGTTGTTGCACCGATGATCGTCGATGCTACGAAATCAAACTGTTTTGACCATGCAGTTGCAAGTGTTACGGGATGAAGCCCAAAATCTGCCGCAATTTTTAAGTACTTTTGTGTTGAAGCAAGTGTTTTATCGTTTAAAAATCTCTCTGCCATAGCTCTTTGTCTTGGGTTATTTGAGCGGACATAGTCGGCAAATCTCCCTTTTACATCAACAGCTTGGTTGTATTTTCCACTAAGTACTCCCCCTGCTAGCGGTGAGTAAGGCAGAAGTGAGATACGTTCTTTGCGTGCAACAGTGGAGAGCTCATCTAAAAAACGACGATTTAAAAGTGAGAAGTTATTTTGGATCGATTGAAATCTTGCAAGCCCTTTATGCTCTGCCGTCATTGTTGCTTTTGTAGTACCGTATGCCGTGTCGTTCGAAGTTCCTATGTAGCGAACTTTCCCAGCCTGTACTAAACGATCAAACGCTTTTAGACTCTCTTCGATAGGTACTACAGTATCTGGCCAGTGCATTTGATAAAGATCGATATAATCAGTTTGTAAACGTTTTAAACTTCCCTCGATCGCACGCTCTATATGAAAACTGTCGATTGCGGTAAGTCCATGACGGATCGGTGGGACAAACCAACCGTTTGCTGCACCTGCAACTTTTGAAGCGAGAATCACGCTATCCCGCGGTTTTGTTTTGAGCCAACGACCTACGATCTCTTCTGTAATTCCGGCTAGTTTTGCTTCAGGAGGCACAGGATAAAGTTCAGCTGTATCGAAAAAGTTTACACCGTGATCGTACGCTTTGTCCATAATTTCAAAAGCTACTTTTTCATCCGGAGTTTGTGTACCGAATGTCATAGTCCCCATGCAGATTGGGCTCACGCGTAAACCGCTTTTTCCTATATATCTGTAGTGCATAATTTATCCTTTTATTGCATAGTTTTAATTTTTTGATTATTATAACAAAGTTACGATTGTATAAAAGGGGAGTTTTATGATTAAATATGCCGGACCAAAACCGATGATCTCTCAAAGTGGTATAGACTTTGATCACAGTAAGGAGGACAAGTTTATATACTTAAACATCGCTTTGCAACTTTTAAAGGCGATAGATCATGAATATTATGAAGATAAAAAGTACATTTATAACATAAACACTCCCCATTTTTCAGAAGATATGTTAGAAAATGAAATAAAAATATATTGTGAAAACTACGAATCACTCATAGATAAACAAAACCACATACTCGAAGATGATTTTCAAAATGAACTTAAACATGTCACTGAAAACAAAACACTAGACAATCTTGAAAAAGAGGTTTGTGAAAATAATCTCAACATGATGCACGATTATATTTTGCAACGATCCATAAATAAGAAAGTTTACTACTGCATCATAAAACAATTGGCAGAAGTTGTTAAGAAAGATAACATTAACTACATTGTAACTCCAATGAGCCCACTATTTGTGCATGTACTGCACTCCATACAAGGTGTTCTTTCCGAGCAAAAATTTCCTATAGATACAAAGCTAGAGATCTACGAAGAAAATAGCGAGTTTTTAGCGAAGCTTAGCATCATAAATAGATAAAAGAAAAATAATGAAACAATTTTTAAAAGAGAGCGAATATGTTGATTTTAGCGATCCTACTGTAAAAGAGCTGGCACAAAAACTCTCGCAAAATTTGAATAGTGATGTGTCGATCGCAAGAGCGTGTTTTTTGTATGTGCGTGATGAGATTCGTCATAGTGGGGATTATAAAGATCAAATAAGTACCTATAAAGCGAGTGATTTTTTAAAACATAAAACGGGGTGGTGTTATGCAAAGAGCATCTTACTTGCTGCACTTCTTCGTGCAAATGGAATCCCGACGGGGTTTTGTTACCAAAGACTTTCTTGTTCGGAGTATCGTGATGATATCTATTGTTTGCACGGACTTAATGCGATCTACTTAGAAAAGTACGGCTGGTACAGAGTCGATGCACGGGGGAACAAAGAGGGTGTAGATGCACAGTTTGATCCGCCCAATGAGAAACTGGCATTTGCACTTCAAGAGCATGAATACGATATAGATGAGATCTACGATGAGCCTCTTGATGTTGTGATCGAAGCTTTAAAAACTTACAAAACTTATGATGAGATGATTTATCATTTACCAGATATAAAAGAGGATTAGTATGAAATTAAAATGGATATATGAGATCGAGGGGATTGACTGGGATGCACTCTCACACCTTTACAAAATAGCTCCTTTAGGAGATAAAAAACCAGAGGATCTAAAAACAGTTTTTACAAACAGCAGATACAAATGTTTTGTGTATGATGATCAAAAACTCGTAGGAGTAGGACGTGCTTTGGCGGATGGTGTAGATGCTTCATATATTTGCGATATTGCAATTCATCCTGAATATCAAGGGCATGGGGTCGGCAAAGCAATAGTAAATAAACTGGTAGAATTTAGTAAGGGACACAACAAGATAATCCTCTATGCAAACATAGGAAAAGAACCATTCTATGCAAAACTAGGGTTTGCAAAGATG
>JARRNV010000142.1:0-3983 GCA_037384685.1 Sulfurimonas sp. | reverse complement strand
ATAGAATTGATCACGAGAACATTTTTGAACTCTTTATTTCCGGCAGCTTGTGATGCTTCAAGCAGTGAAGGAATTTTTTGATCAGTATAAATTTCAGAGTAACACTCATCATTTAAAAGAACAAAGTTATGCTTTAAAGCAAGTCTTACCCATTCTGCAAGCTCTTCTATTGTTAAAACAGAGCTTGTCGGATTGTTTGGAAAGTTTAAAATTACCAAGTCACAATCACTAAGTTGTGCTTCATCGATCATAGGCTTAAAATTATTCTCTTTTGTTAAGTTAAGATGAATAACTTTTGAGTTAGTTGCAATAGCCGCACCCTCATAGATCTGATAAAAAGGGTTTGTGTAAGCCATAACACTGTTGTTTTTATCGCTAAGAAGAAACTGAGGAAAATTAAAAAGTACCTCACGTGTTCCAAAAGTAGGGATCATTTCACTATCACTTACATCTACACTAAATCTGGACTTTATAAATTCACGGATAGCATCTCTTAAAACGCTTTCCCCACCTGTTTTTGGATATTTTTTTAACAGGTTTGCATTTTTTGCAAGAGATTCTTGTATAAATAAAGGCGTGTCAAATTGAGGTTCACCAATTGTAAGAACTGATGGTTCATAATTTGTATTTGGTATAATGTTTTCTAGTAAATCATTAAGTTTTTCAAATGGATATGGTTCAAAATTCATAGCGGAATTATATCTAAAAACCATTAATAGATGAACAAGGAAATTTATGAAAATATTTATATCATTCGTTATTGTTTCTTTATTGCTAATAAGTGTCGCTACGCCGATAGATACAGAAGCAATGCAGTTGCAAAACGAAGCATTTAACCGTGCTATGATCGCCTTTGGTGTAGCAAAGGGATTAAATGCAATTATCTCTTTAATTCAAGGAACAGAGCTATCAATAACGCCTGTCGGGCTTGGACTAACTCTTAGCATCGGTGAGATTTTAGATCCGTTAAACGATATGGTAGAGCGATTTTCGTGGGTGATGTTAATTGCTAGTATCTCGTTAGGGATTCAAAAACTACTGCTTGTAATTAGTGCGAAACTTTTTTTACAAATTGTGCTATTTGTTAGTGGAATTACGACACTTGGTCTGATATGGTATAAAAAATTACACAACAGTATGTTTCTTACTTATAGTTTCAAAATATTTATTTTATTGCTTTTCCTCCGTTTTAGTGCAGTTGTATTTATCTATTTGTCCCAGTTTACATATTCGGCGATTTTACAAAATGAATACGAACAGTCATTACAAGTAGTTGAGAGTACAAAACTTGAACTTCAAGAGTATCAAAACAAAAATCTTCAAAATACACAAAATAGTGATGAGAGTTTCCTTGATGTAATTAAAAAACGTTACAATAGTTCAGTGGAGAGTTTAAATGTATCCAAACAGATTGAATCACTCGAGAAAAAAACAGATAAAGCCATTAATAACATAGTGACATTAATTACGATTTTTGTTGTACAATCTATCGTATTACCGCTTATATACTTTTGGTTAGTTATTTTAAGTTTAAAATACGTTTTTAGAAAAGAGTTAAAGTTTGACATACTCAAAAGTATGTATAATAATTAAAATTAAAAGTAAAGAAGGATCAAAAATGAAAATTGTTTTATCAGCATTATTAGCGATGTTTTTAGTAGCATGTAGTAATGAAAATAAACAAACGACAGAGGCACCGGCAGAAGCTGTAAAAAGTGAAACTACACAAGTTGAACAACCAAAAGCAGCTCCTGAAACTGTCCAAGAAGCACCTGCTACAAAAGCACCTGAAGTTGCACAACCTGAGGAGAAAAAAGTAGAGGAAGTAAAAAAAGTAGAAGCGGTACCTGCAAAACAACAACCTGTTACAGAAGCTCCTAAAGAGGTTGCAGCTGCAAGTAGTAAAATTGACGGTGGAAAACTTTTTACGAAGTGTGCAGCATGTCATGGAGCAAATGCTGAAAAACCAGCACTCAACAAATCAAAAATTATTAAAGGGTGGAGTGTAGAAGAAGTAATGAATGCATTACACGGCTATAAAGATGGTACATATGGTAGTAGTATGAAAGGTGTAATGAAATCACAAATTTCAAATTACAGTGAAGCTGAACTAAAAGCATTAGCGGAACATATATCAAAACTTTAAAATAGTTTTGATATTTGAGTAAAGATTCAATTTTTCAAGGTACAATTTCCAAAAAATATATGGATAGCAAATATGAAATTAACTATAAACGGTAATGAAAAAGAGTTCGAAGAACAGATAACGCTTTTAGCAGTTTTAAAAGAGCTTTCACTTGAAGATAAGGTAATGGCTGCTGCTGTAAATATGGAGATTGTAAAACAAGATGCTTGGGATAAATGTCAATTAAATGATGGAGATAAACTAGAACTTCTTGATTTTGTCGGCGGGGGTTGAAAACTACTCAAACATTTTTTTCAGTCCGCCAAAAAACTTGTTTACTACCCCTTTATAGTTAACAAGTTCCTGCACATATGCGTCATAATCCATATCTTGCTCTACTAAAAAATCTATAAGGTAATTTTCTGAAGCCTCAATTCCTTCATTTTTTTCTATCTCTACAAGCTTTGCATAAAGCGGAGTGATTTTTTCAATGGCATTTCTTGGCGCTGCTTTTCTAAGTGCTAAATAACCATCACGGTGTTTTGTTAAGGGGTGGAATTTAGTTTCAAATAATGTTGTTACCCAGTAGTAGTTTCCATCTTTAGTTTTATTTTTTACAATGGCGAGAATATCTTTGTCTTGTTTGATTCTTTCCCACATCAGTTTAAAAATAACTTTTGGCATATCCGGATGACGGATAATGTTGTGCGGAGATCCTAAAAGTTCCTCTTCCGTATAACCGCTAACTTCTTGAAAGTATTTGTTACAGTATTTTATATGCCCTTTTAAATTAGTAGTGCTGACAATTGGTTTGATATCACTGAGTTTGATCTCTTTTTCCATTTTAACCCCTTAAATGAAATTGAAATGGTGATATTATATACTATTTTAATAGAAAATAGTGATTAAATATTATTCAATAAGAGTCACAAAATTAAAAACTTTCGAGTTTTTTTGAAAGTTTAGTTTCTAAAACGACGACAGCGATCGCATATTCTCCATCGTGTGTAATTGAAAGTTGGGCTTGTATTAATTCAAAAGTGTTGATTAGTTCTTTTGAAAAAGAGAGTTTGGGTGCACCTTTGTCATCTTTATAAATT
This sequence comes from Sulfurimonas sp., assembly GCA_037384685.1. Taxonomy (GTDB): domain Bacteria; phylum Campylobacterota; class Campylobacteria; order Campylobacterales; family Sulfurimonadaceae; genus Sulfurimonas. The sequence continues at coordinate 758 of JARRNV010000142.1, read as the reverse complement.
TTTATATCAAAAAATGAGCACTCTTTACCTATTCCGCTACCGAGTGCTTTTGAAACAGCTTCTTTCGTAGCCCAAAAACCTGCTGCAGTTTTATAGTTTTTTACAAGTTTTATCTCATCGGCATGTAAAAATTTTTTAAGTGCTTTTTGATCGATTACTTTGCTTGAAGCTTTGTCAATCGGTATCGGCGGGATGGTCGGCGGTGGTATTTTTGCTGTTTTAGGGGAAGCTGTATCACTTGCTCATGGAGCTACGGCAATCGCTTTTTTTATAGCCGGTATAGTTGCTTTGCTGACTGCTTATTCTTACGCAAAACTCTCTGTAAAATATCCAAATAGAGGAGGAACCGTTACATTTGTAGATAATGCTTTTGGACATAATCTTTTATCCGGTTCTGTAAACTTGATGTTATGGTTGAGCTATCTCGTAACTATTTCACTCTACAGTGTCGCTTTTGCTTCTTATGCAGAGACTTTTTTCAATAGTGTTACACCTTTTTTACACCATATTCTTATATCGATTGCGATCGTATTACCTGCTTTAATTAACATGGTAAGTAGCAGTTTTGTTGGAAAATCGGAAACCCTTATAGTGGGACTTAAACTTTTTTTACTTTTACTCATTGTATTGTTTGGAATATCACATGTAGAAGTTTCCCATTTTAATCCGACAAATTTTGGTTCTTCTATATCCATCGTTGTCGCAGGAATGATAATTTTTGTTGCATACGAAGGGTTTGAACTTATAGCAAATGCAGC
>JARRNV010000141.1:0-4162 GCA_037384685.1 Sulfurimonas sp. | reverse complement strand
CTTGGTAAAGAAGTTGTTATTGAAGCACAACGTTTAGGGCTTGAAACTATCGCTGTTGACAAATATGAAAATGCTCCTGCACATCAGGTGGCACATAGAAGTTATGTTGTAGATATGCAAAATAAAGAGGCAGTGTTGGAGATCATTCATCGTGAAAAACCACACTACATTTTACCTGAGATCGAAGCGATCTCAATTGACGCACTTTTTGCTGCTGAAGATAAGGGGTATAACGTTATCCCAAATGCAAACGCTGTTTCAAAAACTATGAACAGAAAAAACATTAGAACGTTTGCAGCTGAAGTGTTAAGTTTAAAAACAGGTCCATATCAGTTTGTAACAACTGAAGAGGGTTTGATGGGAGCGGCTCGTGAACTTGGTTTTCCATGTGTGATCAAGCCTGTCATGAGTTCAAGTGGTCATGGTCAGTCTGTAGCAAGATCAGAAGCTGATATTCCAAAATCTTGGGAGATGGCAAAAGAGGCTCGCGGTGAACAAGTGAGCTTATTGTAGAAGCGTTTATAGACTTTGATTATGAGATTACACTTTTAACTGCACGTAATGGAAAAGAGACGGTTTTTTGTGAACCTATCGGGCATGAACAACGTGATGGAGACTATGTGTTTTCATGGCAGCCGATGGAGATGAGTGAAGTGGCAAAAGAGAAAGCACAACGTATCGCAAAAGAGATCACAGACGGTCTTGGCGGTCAAGGGCTTTTTGGGGTTGAGCTGTTTGTAAAAGGGGATGAGGTATATTTCTCAGAAGTTTCTCCACGCCCACACGATACGGGAATGGTTACACTTATCACTCAGTCTCAAAGTGAATTTGCACTCCATCTTCGTGCAGTTCTTGGTCTTCCTTTAGGTTTTACTTTTTACGGTGATGGTGCGAGTGCAGCTTATAAAACTAACTTACACAACTACGCACCTGTTATTGATGTAGATGATTCTCTATTCTCGGATAACTCGTATGTAAGAGTATTTGGAAAACCTGAAGCGCACAAAGGTCGTCGTTTGGCAGTTGCATTAGTGTACGATAAAGTAGATGCTGCACTTGAAAAAGCTAGAGAACTCATTGAGAAAGTAAAAGATAACTAATGAAAATAGTTCTACTTGATACGATTACATTTGGAGATACTGACCTAAGTGGATTTGATCGTTTCGGTGAGGTTGTTACGTATCCAAAAACATCACCACAGCAAACATTTGAACGTGTTGTTGATGCAGATGTGATTGTGACAAACAAAGTTGTAATCACAAAAGAGATCATGCAAAAGTGTAGCTCTCTTAAGCTTATTTGTGTAGCTGCGACAGGGATGAATAATGTTGATCTCATTGGTGCAAAAGAGCTAAAAATTGAAGTAAAAAACGTTGCGGGGTATTCAACCGATTCTGTAATCCAACACACTTTTTCAATGCTGTTTTATTTGATGGGGCACTCACGCTATTATGATGAAAGTGTAAAAGACAGAACTTATTCAAACAGCGGAATTTTTACAGACGTAAGTAAGCCTTTTTTTGAGTTAAAAGGTAAAAAGTGGGGTATTATCGGTTTAGGTGAAATAGGTCGCGGGGTTGCCAAAGTTGCTACATGTTTTGGATCGGACGTGCATTACTATTCAACAAGTGGGAAAAACAATAACAGTGAGTACAAAAGCGTTGATCTAAAAACGTTGTTAAATATATGCGACATTGTTTCGATCCATGCTCCTTTAAATGAACAGACAAACAATTTGCTCGATGAAGCAGAATTGTCAGAGTGTAAAGAGGGTGCGATAGTCTTAAATCTTGGTCGCGGCGGTATTATTAATGAGGATGCCGTAGCAAAACTTGTAGATGAAAAAAATATCTATTTCGGACTTGATGTTTTTGCAAAAGAACCCCTTTCAAATGATTCGCCGCTTTTAGAAGTAAACAATACTACAAGACTTTATATGACACCACATATCGCTTGGACATCTGTTGAAGCAAGAGATGCACTCATTGCAGGTGTTATCAAAAACATAGAAGAGAGTTTTTAGACTCTCTATGGCTGAACTCTCTTTAGCCTTCGCTGCATTTTTGGCAGCGACAATTCTCCCCTTCTCTTCAGAAGCTGCTTTTTTAGTCGCAACTACAAATGGAATGCCACTTGCAAATGCTTTATTATCTGCCTCAATAGGTAATATTTTAGCCATTATTGTCAACTATTATTTTGGCGTTTTTCTTTATGAAAAAACAAAGGAAAAACTTTTTAGATCGCGTATAGGAAAAAGATCGTATAGTTTTGGGCATACGTATGGGTATTGGGCATTACTAGTATCGTGGCTCCCGATCATTGGCGATCCGCTTACATTAGTCGCGGGACTTGTTAGACTAAAGTTTGTTTGGTTTGTTATAATTGCGGGAAGTTTGAGAGTGTTGCGGTATTATTTTTTGACTTTTTTTAGTTGATCGAGGGTATTTTTATATCTTTATTTTAGAATACGAATCCTCCCTGCGGTCTGGCTTCTAAAATAAATATATAAAAGTACATACTTGCTAGAGTTATAGGAGTAGAATTTTATGAAAACAGATGTTTTGATTATTGGTGCCGGCGGTGCAGGGTTGATGGCTGCCATTGCTGCAAAAGAGGAGGGTGCTGATGTTTTAGTTCTCACTAAAGAGTATCCAACTAGATCGCAGACTTGCATGGCACAAGGGGGGATGAACGCTGCCCTTGGCAATGCAGGTGAGGACAGTGTTGAAGATCATGTACAAAATACTTTAAAATCAGCTCATGGCGAAGCGGATGAAGAAGCAGTTCGTTTTATGTGTTCTGAGGCTCTAAGTGCGATCGAATATCTCAATAATATTGGTGTCTGTTTTTCTCGCACTAAAGATGGCAAGATAGCACAACGCCGTCTTGGAGGGGCTAGTGCTCCTCGAGCTTGTTATGCTCAAGACTATACAGGTTTAAAGATCCTTCATACACTCTATGATCGTTGTAATGAGTTGGGTGTAGAGTTTGTGAATGATTCTTTTTTATTTGAACTTTTAAAAGATGAAAACTCCAATGTTTACGGTGCAAAAGTTTTAGATATTCGTACAGGTGAAGTTAAAACATATATCGCAAAGTCAGTTGTGTTAGCTACTGGTGGTTACTCTCGCATCTACGATAAATATTCAACAAACTCTAAAGCTTCTAGTGGTGATGGGATCGCAGCAGCTCTTCGTGCAGGGGCGAAACTCAAACATATGGAGTTTGTACAGTTTCACCCGACAGGGCTGAAAAACTCTTCGATCCTTATTAGTGAATCGGCACGTGGCGAAGGTGGCTATTTGCTAAATTCAAAAGGGGAGCGTTTTACAGATGAACTCGCTCCTCGTGATCAGGTAAGCCGTGCTATCGATGCCGAGATCAAAAAAGGGGAGGAGGAGAGCAGTTTATCGATGAAGGACTGCCTCAGGAAAGAAAGCTTGCAAAACTGTATGAAAATGTTGATCCCGTGCATGATCTGATCCCAATTAAGCCTGTAGCACATTATACAATGGGTGGTGTAGCAGTTGATCATAACTCACAAACAAATGTTAGCGGCTTGTTTGCGTGTGGTGAGTGTGCAAATCATAATGTTCACGGAGGAAATCGGCTAGGTGGAAACTCTCTTTTAGAGATCGTAGTATTTGGTCGTGAAGCTGGTCGAAATGCCGCAAAACATTCACAAGAGATCGAGCACTTATCTGTTCCAGTACACAGCGAGTGCTTTTTAGATCAAGAGTTTAAAAATACGGTTGATTTTTATAAGTACAAAGAGAAGTTGGGCAATCTGCTTTATAATAAAGTGGGGATAGTTCGAAAAACTGCAGAACTTGAAGATGCACTTCAAGAGATAGAGATGATAAAATCACTCTTGCCGGATATGGGCTGGAGTGACACTTCGAAAGTTTACAACACAAATATGCAAGAGTTTTTAGAGTTTAGAAATATTTTAGAGCTTAGCGAAGTTGTTGTAAAAAGTGCGCTAGAACGAACAGAGAGCTGTGGCGCACATTATATGGAGGCAGAGTGATGAAAATAACCGTAAAAAGAGATGATGCCTTTGAGATTTATGAGTTAGAAGATGGTGAGTATACACTTTTAGAAGCACTCAATACTATTAAACACCAGATCGATAACACGCTTAGTTTTTCAAGTGGTTGTA
>JARRNV010000140.1:0-3548 GCA_037384685.1 Sulfurimonas sp. | reverse complement strand
CTTATATTGAGATCAAGCGGAAGCGTAGCAGTTGGATAAACATCTTTTGGAAGGTCTATAATATCAAATGTTCCAAGTACCCATATACCACTTAGTCCAAGAACTACACCAGCCAAAATACCACTAATTCCTATAACTATACCAAGATATAAAAAAACTTTTTTAATTTCTGTAGTTGTAGCACCAAGAGCAAGAAGTAATGCGATCTCCCCTCTTCTATTCATAACAGTCATAAGAAGTGATGAGATAATATTAATTGATGCAATTAAGATAATGAGCATTAAAACAATAAACAAAGATGTTTTTTCCATCTCTAAAGCAGCAAAGAAGTTCACGTTATCTTGCCACCAGCCTTTAACGGCTACAGTAACCGGTAACTCCTCTTTAATCTGCTCTATATCTTTTCTTGGATCACTAGAGTATATATGTATGCCGTCATAAACATCTGAAGGCATTCGTAGTAGTGTTTGCAACGAACTTAAAGAGGTATAATGATATGCTTTATCATAAGCAGCAAGTCCAGAATCAAAGACTGATTTCACACGAAATCTTTTAAGTTTTGGAGTAATGCTAAAACCTCCCGGCTCAACATTAGTAAAAATGTACATCAACTTATCGTTTTCTTCAAGTTGATACTCATTTTTAAGTGATTTACCAACAATTACATCAAATTTATTAAACTTTTTATCTTCAATTGCTGTTTTTAAAACGCTGTTAACCTTTGCTTCATCTTCAAAATTTATACCGAAAATATAACCACCTTCAAGTTTTGAACCACTTTTAGAGATCACGGCAGATTGTACATAAGGACTAAAGTGTAAGTTTGGAAATTTTGTTTCTAAGTCTATGAGTAGATCTTGATTTACAGCACCATAAAATTTTGGAAGTACCGTTAACGGATAGTTCATAATAGTGAGTTTCTTTTTAAACTCGTTATCAAAGCCATTCATAAGTGCCATGGCAATAAGAAGCACCATAACACCTAAAGTAATACCTAAAAAAGCAAGAAGTGCTGAAATAAAGATAAAAGGCTGCTCTTTATCAAAACGTAAAAACTTCCTAACTAGATAGGTAACTAAATTCTTTTTCAAGATGCAAATGCACCTTTTTTAGGACCGCTTTTACCGCAACACTGCTTATATTTTTTACCACTACCACATGGACACGGTTCATTTCTTGCCGGCTTTTTTGCAGAAACTGCTTCGTTATCATTATCTGAAAGATTAAACTGCATCATCTCCTCTTGAGCTTTTTGTCTTTGAGCTAACTCTTCAGCGAATCTTGCAGCTTCTTCCTCAGCTGATTCCATTTTAAATTGAATAATTTGTAAAGTTTTTACTACATTTAATTTTAAACTTTGTGTTAACTCTGTAAAAAGATTGTATGCTTCTTTTTTATACTCTACAAGAGGATCTTTTTGGTTATATGCGCGTAAACGGATACCGGTTTTCATACCATCCATTGCATAAAGATGATCTCTCCAAGCATTATCTAATTCTCTTAAATAGAGTTCTCTTTCTATCTCAGCACGTGTTTTTTCATCAAGTACTGACATTTTTTCTTCATACGCTGTTGCTACACCATTTAAAATATATTCATAAAGTTTTTCATATTCTAAAGCTTTTAGAGAGTCTATTTCTATTTCAGTATTAATCTCTTCTTTGAGAAGTTCTGCAAGTGTTTCAAGATTATAATCCTCTTCCGGTAACCCTTCATAGATTCCGGCACTTCCTAAAATATGAGCTATAAACTCTTCTCTAATCTCTTTTATTTTTGATGAAACATCATATTCATTGTCAAGTAGTTGGTTTCTGAATTTGTAAATAATTTTTCTTTGTTCATTTGCAACATCATCATATTCTAAAATATGTTTACGCCCTTCATAGTGCATATTTTCAACTTTTTTCTGTGCTTTTTCAACTGCACGCGTTACCATTTTAGACTCTATATATTCGCCATCTTCAACACCAAGTCTCTCCATAATCGACTTGATCTTATCTGATCCGAAAATACGAAGTAGATTATCTTCAAGTGAAAGATAAAACTGTGTCCTACCCGGATCACCCTGACGTCCAGAACGTCCACGAAGCTGGTTGTCTATACGTCTATTTTCATGTCTTTCAGTTCCGACAATATATAAACCGCCAAGAGCTCTAACTTCATCGTTTACTTTAATATCAACACCACGTCCAGCCATATTTGTTGCAATTGTTACAGCACCTTTTTGACCGGCATCTTTAATGATTTCACCCTCTTGCTCATGGTTTTTTTCATTTAAATAAGTATGCGTAATTTACTCTTTTTGAAGTAAGTGATGTAAAAGCTCAGACTTTTCAATAGACGCTGTACCAATTAGTACCGGCTGACCTGTTTTTTGCAGCTCTTTGATCTTGGCAATAACAGCATCAAATTTTTCAACCTCTGTTTTGTAGATCAAATCGTTTAAATCTTCTCTCTCAACCGGAATATTTGTAGGGATGGATACAACATCAAGGTTGTAAATTTGCGCAAGTTCTGTTGCTTCAGTCTCCGCTGTACCAGTCATACCTGCTAATTTATCGTACATTCTAAAATAGTTTTGGAAAGTAATATCTGCTAATGTTTGTGTCTCTTCTTTAATCTCCACACCCTCTTTAGCTTCTAATGCCTGATGCAATCCTTCAGAAAAACGTCTTCCTTCACTTAAACGGCCCGTAAACTCATCAACGATCACAACTTCATTATCTTTTACTACATAATCAACATCTTTTTCAAAAATATAGTTTGATTTTAATGCTTGATCAAGGATGTGAGAAAGTGAAGAGTTCTCAATACTATAAAGGTTATCAACTTCAAAAAGCTCTTCAGCTTTTGTAATACCCTCTTCTGTCAGTAAGACAATCTTGTCTTTTTCATCTACTGTAAAGTGAGTCTCTTTCTCCATCTTTAAAGCAACAGAGTTCGCACGAATATAGTCTTGCATTTTATGATTAGTAGGTCCGGAAATAATCAGTGGAGTTCTTGCTTCATCAATTAAAATAGAGTCAACTTCGTCAATTACGACAAAACTATGAAAACGTTGTACTTGGTTCTCTTTAGAGTAGCTCATATTGTCTCTTAAATAGTCAAAACCAAACTCATTATTTGTACCGTATGTAATATCAGCATCATAAGCAGCTTTTTTCTCTACCGGATCGTGCATATCTTCTAAAATAGTACCTACACTATACCCTAAAAAGTTATATAAAGGTCCCATTTCCGTAGAGTCACGCTTTGCAAGATAATCATTTACCGTAACAAGATGAACACCACGTCCCTGCATAGCATTTAAAACAATAGGAAGAGTTGCAACAAGAGTTTTCCCCTCACCTGTTTTCATCTCAGAGATTTTCCCTTCATGTAAAACCATACCACCCACTAGCTGTACATCAAAATGCCTCATACCAAGTACACGTTTTGATGCTTCTCTTGTAATGGCAAATGAATCGTTTAATACATCATTAAGTGACTTTTCTTCATTTACAACACTGTTTTTTAACTCACTAAATGCTGCCTGCAGTTCTTCATCA
>JARRNV010000139.1:0-3581 GCA_037384685.1 Sulfurimonas sp. | reverse complement strand
GATTCTCGAAAATAGTGAATGCCCTATGGGTGACAAATGTGAAGCGTGTCATGAAGATGGCTTCAATAATGATGGATTAAATATTCCCCTTGTACTTTCAATGGTAAAACAGGGGAAGATATAAACACTTAACTCAGAAACTCTAAAACATCTTCAAATTCACCATCTACAATCTCTTTAACACTGCATGCTATCATGAGATTTACAGGATGGTCGAAATCTTCTATAACCCTTTCGTATTTATCGACTGAATACCCTTCTCTTTGAAACTTTTCTGCACGTGTAAAAGTATCTATATAATTACACTTATCTTTCATATATCCATATACATCTTTACCTAATGCATGAGCATATCCACACTCCCAAACCGTTCCGCTGTCTGGCTCTTTTCCACGAAAATGATTTAAATTTGCTATGACAATATCTGCTTCGTTAATCATTGCGACATTTGCTCTAAATATATCTTGTGCTATCTGATATTTAGGTTGAGAAAAGTCAACTTTATTATCTAGCGGATATAATCCTTCATAGCCATATTTTTTACACAATGCAACAAACTCTTCTCCGATTTCAATAGAATCTTTTGCAAATACATCCGGTCCGGCAATGTAAATTTTTTTCATAAAATACCTCATGTTTAATATTTGATTATTATTGTATCATTTTCTAATATTTAAGCACAAAATTAGCCTCTTTATCTTAATCTACAAAAAAACAATGAAAGAGTTTTTGATGGCAAATAGATTAGAAAACGAAGATTCACCCTATTTACAACAACATAAAAACAACCCTGTAGATTGGTGGCCATGGTGTGATGAAGCATTTCTTAAAGCAAAAAAAGAGCACAAAGCGATCTTTATTAGCATAGGTTACTCATCATGTCATTGGTGCCATGTTATGGAAGAAAAAGTTTTTGAAAATGGTGAGTGTGCAGAGATACTCAACGAAAACTTTATCTCGATCAAAGTTGATCGTGAAGAGCGTCCGGATATAGATAAACATTACCAAGAGGTATATCAACTTTTAAACAGACGTGCAGGAGGATGGCCAACTTCGATCTTTTGTACACCGAAAAACAAACCGTTTTTTGCTGGCACGTATATCCCGCCGGAGACAACAGCCGGAAGTGTTGAAGGGATGGGTTTTAAAGAGCTTACTGCACTGATCGCACAAAAAGTTAAAGAGGATGATCCGCAGCTTTACCAAAATGCCGATGAGATCGAAAATTTCATCTCATCAGTCTCACATCCTAAAGAAGCGACAGTTTTAAAAGAGGAGTTTTACAAAACTTTTGTCGGACAGGTAAAAAGTAATTATCAGCCAACTTTTGGAGGGTTTTCAGTGCAACCGAAATTTCCTCATGCATCAACACTCAAAGCACTACAAACAATAGATAATATTTATAATGAAAGATCTATAAAACCAATGCTTACAAATACACTCGATCAGATGAAAAAAGGTGGAATGTACGATCTTATTGATGGTGGGTTTTGTCGCTACTCGGTAGATGAGCAGTGGCTTGTACCCCACTTTGAAAAGATGCTTTACGATAATGCCCTGCTTTGTTCAAACTACGTTGATGCTTATCTTGCATATAACGAGGAGAGTTATTTGCAAACTGCCAAAGAGATTGCAGACTTTTGGTTTAACTTTATGAGTGAAGACAACCTTTTTTACAGTGCTAGTGATGCAGATAGCGAAGGTGAGGAGGGAACCTACTTTATCTATACATACGAAGAGGTCTACGATCTTCTTTCTCAAAACGGCTTTAGTGATCCAAAAGCTATGTGTAAAGAGATGAATGTTACAAAACATGGAAATTTTGAAGGAAAAAACATTATACGTTTCGATAATGAAGTTCCAGAATGGTTTAAAGATGTAAAGCCTCTCTTACAAAACATTCGCTCAAAACGAAATTATCCTTTTATAGATAAAAAAATACAAACTTCATGGTCGGCTATGATGGTAAACTCTCTGTTTCAACTTGGAATGCTTGATCATACATATGAGCAAAAAGCGATTAATGCCCTTGATGCACTCTTAGCTAAAATGTTTGTAAACGATACACTCTACCATACATCTCTACCGAATAAAACACCAAAAGTTGAAGCTTTCTTAGAAGATTATGCTTTTTTTGCAAAAGCACTTTTAAGCGGCTTTAAAACAACGCAAAATGAGCTTTATCTAATTCAAGCACAAAAGATGGCAAATAAAGCGTTGGAAAATTTTTATGATAAAGGGTTATGGAGCTTTAGTGTTGGTGAATTTAAAACCAAAGCAGAAGTTACAGACAACACATACACCAGTAGCGTAAGTGTTATGGTAGATGTACTTTTAAGTTTGGGTATCCTTTTAGAAGATGAAAAATATACCCATTTTGCTTTTAAAACTATGGAGTACAACTCTTATGATCTCGGTCGTCGTCCTATTTATTATCCGTATATGCTGACACAGGCAATCCGTTATTTAAAAGGTGATCGTATTATAAAATCTACATTCAAAAACCTAAAAAACAATAGTAGTGAGCTTGAAGCGTTAAAATATCCATTTATACTTTTAAAATCGAGTGAAGATCAAGGTTTTATGGTGTGTGGTGAAAAAAGCTGTTTTGCAAATACAGATGATGTAACACAACTCGACAATTTAATAGAAAAAAGTTTATAGGAAGCATTTATGGGAAAAAATAATATGGTTGCAGATGAGCTGATTGAGGGCTCAATGATAAAAGATATTGTACATGAAGAGAGACGAAAAGAGAGTTTTGATCTTCCTTTAGAAGATCAAAGAAAAGGGAAAAACCGTATACCTATTTGGGTAAAAAAAGAGGTTATAGAGTATGAAAATGATCTCAAAAAACTACAAATCGAACTTTTAAAAATGCAAAACCATATAAAAGATACAGGTCAAAAAGTGTTAATGATCTTTGAAGGGCGTGATGCAGCCGGAAAAGGTGGTACGATCAAAAGAATTACCGAACACCTTAACCCTCGTGGAGCGAGAGTAGTTGCACTTGATAAACCTAGTGATACAGAAAAAACACAATGGTATTTTCAACGTTACGTACATCATCTGCCATCAGCAGGTGAGATAGTTCTCTTTGATCGAAGCTGGTATAACCGTGCCGGTGTTGAGCCTGTTATGGGATTTTGTACACAAGAGGAGCATAAAGAGTTTTTACATGAAGTACCTGAGTTTGAGAAGATGTTGGTAAATTCAGATATTCGTATATTTAAATTTTATTTCTCTGTTTCTAAAGATGAGCAAAAAAAGCGATTTGAAAAAAGAAAAGTAGATCCACTTAAGCAGTATAAACTCTCCCCTGTCGATGAACAATCTCAAGGACTTTGGGATAAGTATACAATTGCTAAATACTCTATGCTACTTGCTTCACATACAGATCATGCCCCATGGACTATTATTAGATCTGACAATAAAAAAAGAGCTAGAATAAATACGATTAAATACATTCTTGACCATTTTGACTACCCAAATAAAATAGACCAAGAAGAGCTTATTACCGATGAGGATATTAAAATAGCTGCAAATGACGAAATCAAAATTATGGAATCAGAGATGAGTTT
>JARRNV010000138.1:0-3595 GCA_037384685.1 Sulfurimonas sp. | reverse complement strand
ATATACAGACGAAAAAAAGGGTTTAGCTCACCTTTTATAGAATGGCTTTACGAGGAGTATGGTGAAAATATTTTAAAACTGTTTTTGGAAGTAAATACACACCTTGGTTTATTTGACGAAAAATATTTACGATTTTTATTTAACGAAGGGAAAAATGGACAATCTAAACAGCATATATACTCACTTTTTTTATTTTGCAAGTGGTACAAAAGGACTTATTTATAAAAGTGCCTGTTCAATATTTTTTACTATATAAGCTATCTCTTCATCACTTAGATACGGATTCATAGGCAAACTAAGGATCTCTTCCGCTACACTCTCAGATATAGGCAAGTCTCCCTTCTTATATCCAAGATATTCAAAACATTCTTGAAGATGCAATGGTGTAGGGTAATGGATGGCTGTAGGGATTCCATTTTGCTGCAGTTGTTCTTGCAGTTGTCCCCTATTTTTGACTCTGATCGAATATTGTGCCCATGCTGAACTAGTATCTACTTCTAAGTATGGTAAAACTATATCTCTACTATTTTGTAATGCTTTAGTATATTTCGATGCTACAGTTTGTCTAAGAGACAAATCTTTTTTATAATATTTTAGCTTGACAGATAATACTGCTGCTTGAATAGTATCTAATCGTGCACCAAGACCTATAAACTTATGTTGATACCTTTGTATTTGTCCGTGCACTTTTAATGCTTGTATTTTCTCGGCTAATACTTTATTGTTTGTAAAACATGCTCCCCCATCTCCGTAGCATCCTAACGGTTTTGCAGGAAAAAATGAGGTAATCGATATATCTCCTAATAAAGAATCTGTTTTATCTTTGTAAGTACTGCCAAAACTTTGCGCACCATCTACAATTACTTTTAACTTGTTCTTATCTGCTATTTCCTGAAGTTCATCCATTTTTGCAGGTTGACCAAAAAGACTCACGGGTAAAATTGCTTTTGTTTTTGATGTTATTTTTGCTTCGATTTTAGATGGTTCTATATTGTAAGTCTGCTCATCTATATCAACAAAAACGGGTTTAGCACCTAAAATAGCAATGGTCTCAGCCGTTGCTATAAAAGTAAAAGGTGTAGTTATCACCTCATCACCGGATTTTATTCCGATAGCCATCAATGCAAGAAGAAGTGCATCTGTTCCTGAAGCACATGTAATAGCATATTTTACGCCTGTAAAGTTTTCTAACGCTTTTTCCAATTCTTGAACTTCTTTGCCCATAATATAGTTACAATTTCTGGAAACCTTTAAAATCGCTTCTTCTATTTCATCTTGATAAAGCCTATGCTGGTATTGTAAATTTGCAAAATCTATTTTCATTTTGTCTCAACGGCCAAGCTATCATCAACCAATTTATATCGAGCATAATCATCTTCACTCATATTGTTTTCAAATACCAAAGTACTACCTGATATTCCAACCCATCCTATTTGTTTTGCAGGGACACCTGCCATTAATGCGTAAGGTTTGACATCTTTATTTACTACGGCACCAGCCCCTATAAGTGCATATTCACCTATTGTCACTCCACATACTATGGTAGCATTAGCGCCGATGGAACATCCTTTTTTAAGAAGCGTTTTTTTAAACTCATTTCGTCTAACAATAAATGTTCTTGGATTAATAACATTCGTAAATACCATAGAAGGTCCAAGAAATACATCATCTTCGAGCTCTACCCCTTCGTAAATAGAGACATTATTTTGTACTTTTACACCATTTCCGATCTTCACTTTTGGTCCCACTACACAGTTTTGTCCAAAAGAACACTCTTCTCCTATTTGAGAATCAGACAATATATGAGAAAAATGCCAAATTTTAGTATTTTCTCCTATTTGCACATTATCGTCTATATAACAAGATTCATGAACGAAAAATTCTGACATCAGCTTACCACCTTTTTGCAAAATGGATGGCTTTTTTCATCAATTTCACTAAGACCTAAATTTCGGATTTGAGAAACTATATTTATAGAAGTTCTCGCATCTTCAAGTCCAAAACCACCACCATTTAAAATATCCTCGTAAGATCGTGTATGTAGTTCTGTAAACCCTTCGCTAAATTCAAACTCTTCTCTGTCAACTGTAATGCTTCTAAAAGTTCTTTTATCTGTTGCTTTAACAGTATCGGGAACATAGTCATAGTTCACACTTAAAAACCATCTGACTTTTGCATTTTTTAATTTTAAAAAGCCTGCATTGGTATCGGCATCTTTAATATGTACTATATTTTCTTCTAAAGGTCCAAAAATCCATGAGAGCATATCAAAAAAATGTACTCCAATATTAGACGCTATGCCTCCAGATTTACTAATATCACCTTTCCAAGATATAAAATACCACTTTCCTCGTGATGTTAAATAGGTGAGATCGATATCATAAATCTTATTAGGATCTTTTTCTAACTCTCGAGATATCTTTTCTTTTAAAGCAATAATAGATTCATGGAGTCTTAACTGTAAAATAGTATAAACTTTTTTTCCTGTTTCCTCTTCAATTATTTTAAGCTGTTCAAGATTATGAGGGTTTAACACTAGTGGTTTTTCACAAATAGCATGCGCATTACTTCTAAGTGCAAATCTTATGTGAGAGTCATGTAGATAGTTAGGCGTTGCAATACTAATATACTCAATTCGCTTGTATCCATCTCTATGCCATTTATCTACAAATCGGTCAAATCTTTCGAATTCTGTAAAAAACGAAGCATCAGGAAAATAGCTATCCATAATTCCAATACCATCATATGGATCAAGTGCAGCTACAAGATTATTACCTGTCTCTTTTATAGCTTTCATATGTCTTGGAGCTATATAACCACTGGCTCCGATTAATGCAAAATTTTTCACTCTAAAGTCTCCATGTTGCTTTTTCGACAATCCCTTTGACATCTATGATTATAGGGATTCCTTCTGACATGCTTGTATATTGTTCTGTCGTAATAGTTTTAAATTGATCATGTCCAACTGCTACTATTATAGCTGCATATTTTTGTGATGTTAAAGGTAATTCTTCTACAAAGTGTAATTTTTTTGTTTCTCTATCACTTTGATCAACCCAGCAATCATAAACCTCTATACTACATCCAAACTCTTCTAGCTCTTTAATAATATCTAAAACTTTTGAATTTCTCATATCTGGACAATTTTCCTTAAATGTCACTCCCATAACAAATATTTTGGCACCCTTTAATTTTTTATCCTCTTTGATCAAATATTTTATAGTCTTATCGGCTATCAGCTTACTCATACTATTATTAATTTGTCTAGCGCCAAGAATTAAATTTGGTATATATCCCAAAGATTGTGCTTTATGCGTCAAATAGTATGGATCGACTCCTATACAATGTCCCCCAACTAAACCTGGAAAAAGTTTAATAAAGTTCCATTTTGTAGCAGCCGCTTCAATCACATCTGTTGTATTTATATCCATAAGATCAAAAATTATTGAGAGTTCATTTATAAGTGCAATATTTACGTCTCTTTGTGTATTTTCAATAACTTTTGCAGCTTCAGCAACTTTAATACTTGGAGCTAAATATGTCCCAGCTGAAATAATAGATCTGTATAAACTATCTACTTTTTGAGCTATTTGAG
>JARRNV010000137.1:0-3599 GCA_037384685.1 Sulfurimonas sp. | reverse complement strand
CTAGACTTCTTCACGCTTCAGGTGCTGATGAGCTTGAAGTGGGCATACCTGCTATGGGCTCAAAAGAGCAAGAAGATATAAAAGAGATTTTAGCCCTTAACCTTCCTCTTTGTATTATGACTTGGAACAGAGCTACACTTCGTGACTTAGAGGCTTCACTTGAATGTGGCGTAAAAGCAGTTGATCTCTCAGTTCCTGTTTCACAAACTTTGATCGATGTAAAACTTGGCGGAGATAAAGAGAGACTTTTTAGAAACCTTGAAGAGGTTGTAACACTCGCAAAAAAAGAGGGACTATTTGTATGTATCGGCGGTGAAGATTCATCACGTGCAGATGAAAGTTTTTTAGCTGAGATCATGAACTTCGGAGATTCACTTGGAGCTGATAGATTTCGCTACTGTGATACTGTTGGCATACTCACACCGCATACCACTTATGAAAAAATTAGCTACCTAACAACACACTCCGATCTTGACATTGAGATGCATATGCACAATGACTTTGGGATGGCAACTGCAAACTCTATAGTGGGTTTTGAAGCGGGAGCCGTAAGTGCAAACACTACTGTTATTGGACTTGGTGAGCGTGCGGGAAATGCATCATTTGAACAAGTGTTAATGAGTTTAAAACACCAGTTTAAAGAGGATCGTACAATCGATCCATTGGTACTGCAAACACTGGTACAAAGTGTAGCTCTTGCTGCAAACCGTACTATTAGTACAAACAGACCGATCGTTGGGCGTGACATCTTCTCACACGAGTCCGGTATACATGTAAACGGGATGATCAAGTCTCTTAATGCTTATGAAGCGTTTGAACCTGAAATGGTTGGACTGCATAGATTTTTCCCTATAGGAAAACACTCCGGTACTTCAACTATCAATTACCATCTAAAAGCATTTGGAATTACACCTGTTGCTTCTAAAGTGCAAAATCTTTTACCGAAAGTTCGAGAGATAGTTACACAAAGAAAAACTGTGTTAGAACCAAATGAATTAGTGGAGTTGTATTTATGTTCATAGGATGGATCCGAGGTAAAAGCTTCAGTGGTGATCTTGAAGCTTTTAGTAATGTTATAACTATAGATAAGTCTGTTGTTTTAAGAACGTTTGAGCAAGATCAGTCTTTGTGTTTTGGTGCTTACGATGAGAAAAAACTGGTAGCTTTCGTATCTGCTTATGAGATGGAACACACTATCTTGATCAACAACTTTTACTATATGCCCGGCATTGGTGATGATATTAAAAAAAGGCTTATAAAACTTCTTTTAAACAACATTAGCGATCAAACAAAATCGATTTGTATTATGAGTAAAAAAGATGAAAAAACAATGCTTATGGCATTTGGATTTAAAGAGTTTGCAAAGTTTAAAAAAGCGATTTACAGCGGTGGAGCACCTGCATTTAATTTCTCAAATGCTACTGCAAAAAGCATTGCACAAGAGAACTATATGCCGACACTTACAAAGTTAGATAAACGTGCTTTTAATGAGAGTCGGTCAGATTATATTAAAGATGTACTTTTTAAACAGTCATCGCTGATCCTCTCAACAGATTTTGGGTACCAACACTCTTATGCAATCGATAAAACACTTGTGAAAATATCCCCGTGGGTTATGGAAGATGCAGCGTTTACTGATGCTGAAAAAATCTTGCGCGGTGTTATTTACCACAGAGGGCTTAAAAAAATTGTAGCTTACATCCCAAGCTATGTAAATGAGATCACAAATTTGTACAAATCGTACAATTTTGACCTAAGTGAAGAGTATTCACTTTTATATACAAACTCTAAACCAAACATCGACTTAGAGATGTTGTACGGGTTTTAAATTTTAATATTAAGGAGAAAATTATGGGTTTAACTGACGAACAAAAAGCAATCAAAAAAGAGTATGCAGGGTACAAAAGAAAAGTGGTAGAATTAGCAGGTGAAATTCATGATATAGTTGAAGATACAATCTGGACTGATTATGAAAAACTTTTAACACTTAGTGATTCAGTTCAAGTTGCAATGAAAGATGTTGTTGACTTTAAGGCAAAACACGACTTTTTAAAATAGGGGTACATTATGTCCTTGGAAGAGATGCAAAGTAAAATCATTTGCGAATGCGGTTCTAAAACCGTTATAGAAGCAGAGGATATTTTACGCTCAACAGATCTTCCATATAAAAAAGCAAAAAAGCTGGTAACCGGATGTAATAAAACATGTTGTAGACGTCCGCTTATGGCTTTGTTTCAAATGATAGAGTTCGGCGAGATCGACTATGAAGAGATAGATTTTCTCATAGATCAAATGAATGCAAATTAGGAGAGATGATGGAAGAGATACTCAAAGATTTTGCACGGTGGGTTAAAAGTAAAGGGTTGCAATCCAAAGTTCCTACCGATATTGATACATTAGCAAATTTATCTATACTTGACTTGTCAAAATGTAAACTAAGAGAACTACCGCCAAGTATTGGTTTTTTACCAAACTTGATGGTTTTAAAACTCTCAAATAACAGACTCTCTGAACTTCCAAAAAGTATAGGGAACTTGAAAAAACTAAAAAATTTACAGTGTGAAAATAACCTGTTAAAAAATCTGCCAAACTCTATAGGCGGACTTGAGTCGTTATTGATCCTAAATCTCAATGGAAATAGACTTAAAAAGCTCCCTGCAGAGTTTTGTAAACTAACATCACTTACACGTCTTACAATGGCTGCAAATATGATCGAAGAGCTTCCGGTTGAGCTTAAAAAATTAAAAAAACTGCTTTATTTCTCTTTAGATACAAATAATCTGGA
The DNA here is from genome assembly GCA_037384685.1 of Sulfurimonas sp. Lineage (GTDB taxonomy): Bacteria > Campylobacterota > Campylobacteria > Campylobacterales > Sulfurimonadaceae > Sulfurimonas. The sequence continues at coordinate 814 of JARRNV010000137.1, read as the reverse complement.
CTCACTTCCAGAGATATTTGGCGATATGCGTTCACTCTATTATCTTGATCTTTCATACAACAACTTTACAACGCTTCCGGCTTCGATCGGACAAATTGAAGAGCTTGAGACTTTACTTTTAGAGGGAAATCAGATCAACGATCTACCATCGCTTGAAGCACACGATATGCTTATAAAACTTAACCTCAACGATAACAACATATCAAAAATAAACTTTGACATTGAAGCCTTAGAAGATCTGCAAATTCTTACACTTGACAATAATGAACTCGAGTACCTTCCAAATAGTATATGTAAACTCAAAAAGCTTAATCATTTAAGTGTAAGTGCAAATCAACTAAAAGAGCTACCGAAGTGCATTGGGGAGTTAGAGAATCTTTTGGAATTAGATATTGAAGAGAATCATATTAAAGAGTATCCGGACTCTTTTTCAAAGCTGACAAAACTCAAAAATCTTTACATTGGAGATAACTCTTTAGAGTGTCCTGAGCTTCCAAACTTAGAGTTTTGTGATTTGGCTTAAACTAGCTATCTTTCAGTCACTTTTTGCGAAATCAGATTGCCATTAGCATCATATCTACGATCAATTGAGATGACAACTTTTCCTCTACTTGCAGCTTCCTTTGAGAGTTCTGCATCTACAATATAGTAATATAAAAATTTATCATTTATTGGATCCAATAGATCTTTTAAACCACTTCCTTCATTATCAACGACATCTATATCTGCACCTTTTCTTATCAATATATTTAAAATATCAAAATTTTTATGCATTACAGCGTAAAAAAGTGGAGTTCGTCCTAGTTCATCTTTT
>JARRNV010000136.1:0-4180 GCA_037384685.1 Sulfurimonas sp. | reverse complement strand
TGGATTTTTATCTTCACGCTGTTCCAGCACAAAAATCGGGGCAATACTCCAGTTTTCATAATAATAGTTAAACTTTGCCATTGTGGTACTTAGACGTAAATCTTCTATATCTACCATTGCGGGACGGCGGTTATCTAAAGGATTTAAAACATCAACTACACGGATAGTATCGCTTTTCCCCCATACAACAACTTGACGACCTATCTTTATATCTAGATCATCTGTAAGTGAGCCTTGAATATAAGCATCAAAAAGTTCAACTTCACTCTCTAAAGCGTTTAATTCCTCTTGAGTAAATTTGTTTTTCCCTTTTAAAGCATATGAAAAATCATAAAAAGCATTACCGTTTATTTTGAGCTTGAAAGAATCCCAAAGATCTTTATTGTATTCAAGAAAAAGCGATGTTCTAAGAGATGAAAAATTATCATGAGGAGCATTGTTATTATAACTATATGCCGCCTCTTGTTTTAGCTTTCCTTCAATGCCGTAGTTTTGTAAAGAAAACTTCTTTTGCAGAGGTTGCACTTTTTGAATAACAGGCACATTTTCAAAACCAGGTCGTATTCGTCTGCAATTAAAAGAGAAGATAGTAATGCAACCGTTAAAGAAAAACGAACCAATTATAAACCTTTTTCTAATCTTCTAGTTGTAAATACGTCATCATCGATCGGTTTATTTACTTCTATATTGCTAAATTGTAAAACTGTCTGATGCAATGTTGTTTTTCCCTGTTTTGTAGTCATAACCATCTCATCAATTACCCAGATTCCATCTTGTTTATGCATCTTTGTAACATCAAGATATTTTCTCTCTCCGTTTTTCAAAAAACCAATCGAGCGAACTACCATATCTATATCTTCACGTACAAGTCCGATAGTTTTCACATATCCTGATTCTTCAATCACATCATCATTTACAGGAATTGACTCCATCATAGTGGTATCGTGTCCACGCACCGGTATATGTTTTAAAATTTTATATGTATAGTCATCTACACTTCTTTTTGTCATATCGTAGTAAGAAAAATCACTCCCCATAAAACTTGAACTCTTATCGCTTGTCGGGATACGTTTTACTTTTTTTAGTGCAGGAAGATACAACCACTGATCATCATCCTTTCTTGGATCATCATAATCATATGTTAGAAATGATGTATCTTTAACATCTGCAGGAGTTTTAAAAAACATTATTCTATAACTGTCTTTGCCAAAATCTTTATCGAAAGTTTTAATAGAGCGGACTCTTTGATTATTATTTTTATCGATCAAAACCATCTTCATATCTTGAATAATTGTCTTACCGTCATCACGATCATATACAGCCTGAGCTATTGCTCTTGCTTTGTCGTCTGCTCCGGCTACACTACAAAATAGTGCCAGTGAAATTAAAGTTAATTTTTTTATCATTTTATCCATCCTCTTTTTGCAATTAACACCATTAAAGCAGGTGCAAGTAGCAGATCTGCAATAAGTGCTAAGATAATAACACTTCCGGTTAAAAAACCAAAGTTTTGTACACTCTCCATTTTTCCAAACATATATGCATAAAATCCTAGTGAAAGTACAATTGTCGTAATCACCATAGCTTTACCCGTTGTATAAAAAGTTTTCTCAACCGCTGCGATCGCATCACCAGTTTTTAAATAGTAACGCTTGAAATTATGCATAAAGTGGATCGTATCATCTACTGCAAGTCCGATCGCAATTGATCCGATCAGCAGTGTAAACATATCAAGCGGGATGTTATAGATATACATTAAACTCAGCCCTATAATTACCGGTGTTAAGTTTGGAATCATTGAGATAAGTCCAAGACGAGCATTCCCCATTATAAACATCATCGTAATTGCAATAAGTGTAAAAGCGATAATATAACTCTCCACAGATGAGCGGATAGCCTGTGTAAATGTATGCACTAGTAAAGGGATAATTCCCGTTACAATCACATCTTGATCTTTAAAAACTTCACTATACCTTTTTTTGACATGAGCGAGCATATCTTCACTCGCAATACTGTCAACCCACGGTACTTTAACCGTTACACGCAGTTTTGAAAACTGTGAATCTACAACATCTTCTAGATCATTACTCCCACTGTTTTCAAAAAGTAATAATTCCTGTGAAACCAATGCCTGATCTGATGGAATCGTATAAAATGACTCATTATTTTCATGGAGTGCTTTATTGCTCTCTTTAACAATTGTATCGAGCGACATAATTTTTCCAATGAAAATTTTGCCGTCATCATATTTTTCAAGTTCTTTATTTAAACTCTCTAACGCCTGCAAACGTTTTGGATTTTGCCAGCCGTTTTGCTCTTTTGTATCGGCTACTACTTCTAAAGTAAGCGAACCGTAAAGATTTTTATCTATATAGTGTGTCCCTACATAGTTTGGATCATCTTTTGGAAACCACTCTAAAGGGTGATGTGACAGACGGATATTTGTGGCTAAAATAATAGAGATTACCACTAAAAGCAAACTCACAACTACTACACTTTTTGGATGGTGTGTAGGAAAATATGAAAAGCGTTCCATCACGTGGTCAAGCCAATGCTTTTTGTCTACAGGTTTGGGCTTCATAGGAGTAATCATAAGAAGTGCAGGTAAAAGTGTCAATGTTAAAAACAGCGAAATTAAGACACCTAAAGAAGCAAATTTACCCATATCGGCAATAGGGGCTACTTCACTGCCGGCAAATGATGCAATCCCAATAGCTGTTGTAATACCTGTCATTGCAATTGCAAGCCCTGAATGCTCCAACGTAAAAGAAACAGCACTCTTTTTATCTTTGGACTCGTTAAACTTGTCAAAAAAGATCGAGAGAACATGCACTGTTGCACCCACACTTACAGCAATTAATAGAGAAGGAACAATTTGAGTGGGAAGTTTAAATGCCACACCAAAATATGCCATAGATCCAACTGTAGTTAAAAGTGCTAAAACAATTACAACAAGCGGATAAATAGTCGCACTAACACGTCTAAAAATTATGAAAAGGAAAACTAAAATAATTCCAATAGTTACTCTCGTGAATTTTTGCATATCCTCTTTCATCATCGATTTTAGAGCATCCATTACACTAGCACTTCCTGCGTAATATATTTTAAAATCTTGCGAATTGTATTTATCGACTATCTCTTTGACTTTTTTTACAATCTCTGCATTTTGCTCATCAGAAAGTGGTTTACGATCTTCTTGCATATCAACCGGTGCATCAAAATCACTAAACATCTCATCAACACTCTCTTGTTTATCAGAAACAAATGCTTTTGTCTCGATCATGATAGTGGTGATTTTTCCATCACGAGAGAGGAATAGATCTTTATAAAAAGTATTATCAATTGCAATTTTTTTAATATTATCTGCATCTGCTTGTGACTGTGGAAAATTTTCCAGCAGATCTTCAACAATGAGCTGATCTTTTTCACCGCGTGTATTTCTTACATTTACAAGAGATGTTACTTCATCTAAATAAGGGACATTCTCTTCCAACTCTTTATGAAGTTTTTTTAGTTTTGTTAAAAATGGGATTGAGAAGATATGATTGTTTTCGATCGCTATTACAATCCTTTCGTCACGACCAAACTGTTCTTTAAATTTTTCATACTTAATAAGCATAGGATCTTCTTCGTGTAAAAATCCTTCCGTTGAAGTATCCATAGTAATTTTCGATACGTTTGAAATAGGAAAAGCAATCACTAACAGTGAAAAAAGTATCACTATAAACGGGTGCTTTCCTATAAAGTCTCCAAATTTACCTAAAATTTGTTCTAGTTTATGATGCATTAATTTTCCTTTTTAATGTCGTAATAGTAGTATAAATAGAAATTTAAGTCATTCACAAATGTTAATTTTTGTACTCTTTTTTTAATCGACTAAGGTGTTGTGGAGTTATTCCAAGAAAAGAGGCAATGTGATACTGGGGAACTTTATCGAGTAAAAATGGTGTATCTTGCATAAAAAGCTCAAACCTCTCATTTGCACTTTTTGTTTGTCTTTGAATAGTTTGTTTATGGAGGTACGAATAGGCTGCTTCAGTCATCAAGCGCCCAAAACGTTCCCATTTTTTAAAATTGTTATATAAAAACTGTACATCTTTATAACTTACAGTGATCAGCTCGGTATCTTCTAAGGCTTCTATGTACATCTCGGTAGGTTTTTGATGTAAAAAACTCTCAT
>JARRNV010000135.1:0-3656 GCA_037384685.1 Sulfurimonas sp. | reverse complement strand
CAATTTCAGATAAACTAAAAGTTTATAATGAGTTGAATCTAATTTATGTAGGTACTTTAAACAATAGAAATATAGATAGATTGGTTCTAGGGGTAATAGAATACTGTAAGCGCAATAATGCAAAATATCCCGATATAAAGTTAACTATCATTGGCGATGGATATGGCAGTGAATTACAAGAACTACATGAGTTAGTAGAAAATAATAAACTTGAGGATACTATTTCAATTCTTGGCCGTATTCCTCATGACAGGTTAAAACCCTATTTTGACTCGCATAATATAGGAGTATCTTATATACCTATAACAAAATATTATGACAATCAGCCTCCTACAAAAACATTTGAGTACCTTACATCTGGTATGTTAGTTCTCGCCACAGGAACATCAGAAAATATAAATGTCATTGATAATTCTAATGGTGTGATTATAGGGGATAGTCCTGAAGATGTTTGTAGAGGTATCGAAGTTTTGTCTCAAAATCTAAAGCACTATTCTTCTGAAGCTATTATAGAAAATTCGAAAAAGTACTCATGGAGTAAAATAATTAAAGATTTTGACTACTATTTAGAGCAGATTACTAATCCAAAAATGAGTCATAATTCTAACTAGTTCAAAAAAATGAAAGATATGTGTTACGTCTAACATTTTTAAGAGAGTTCAACGAGCAATGGCCGATAAAAACTTTTACATAAATGCGGTTTAATGAGATCATTTGCCCAGTTTTTGAAGTATAAAAATAGCACTTGATTTAATAGTAACTAGAATGAAAAAAGATAATTTTAAACCTGTTTTTGTTACGGGTGTGTCACGGACTGGCTCTAAGATTTATATGAATATTCTCAATGAATATAGTAATATAGCTATAGCAAAAGAGATTCATTTTATAAACCCAAGATATCTACACAATGATTTTGTAAGAACCGTAAAAAAGGAAATAGGTAAACTAGAGACCGAAAAAGACATTGACAAACTCATTAAACTTATGTATTCAGGGTCATTTTTTGGTACATTTTGGAAAGATCAGGTCCCTGACTTAGATCAAGCTTCACTCAAAAAAGAAATATTAGCGTCAGACAAAGAATTCAAAACAATTTTGAGAATATTGCTCGAAGAGTTTGCAAAGAAGCACAATAAGGATATACCAGGAGCAAAGTATCCTGTCCATCTATTGAGTATACCACGTTTACGAAATTGGTATTCTGATGCGAAAATAATACATACGGTAAGGGATCCAAGGGCTATCTATGCCTCTCAGAGCAATAAGTGGCAATTTGAAGGCTATCGTAAAAACGCATTGACAAAAGCATTGTTTAATTTTCTAACCTTTTCGCATGTTTGTGCGAGTTATTGGTACTCTTTTCTCCTGCATATAAGGATCTCATCTAAAGGGAATTACTACCTTATTAAATTTGAAGATTTGGTTCAATCACCTGAAGTCGAATTAAAAAAATTATGTAATTTTCTAGGAATTACGTACAAAGAAGGTATGCTTAACCCGCCTTTATCTGAATCTTCTCACACAACTAAAAAGATGAAAGGATTTAATAAAGATGTCGTGTACAAATGGAAAGAAAAAATAAATCCAATTACTTCGGCTATTTTGTATACGCTGACCTTTATTCCTACGTACTATTTTAATAAATGAGTATCACACATCTTAGTTAAATTTCTGATGTAAGAATTACTAATTCAAGCCATGTAAAAATGATTTCGATTAAATATCATTCATAAATATTTTTTTGCTGGTAGAGAAATTAGCAGTAATGTATTAGTTTATGAATAAAATGTGATTAGATTGTATGTGGCTTAGGTAAATTATGTGAATATAGGTTTAGAAAACTAACGTGAACTAAAAATAAGGGAATAATATGGGACGGTTAACACCTGATATCGATTCTTAATAGAAATGCAAAAGCTAATTTTGTGTCTCTAATTGTAGAAATTTAAAAAAGTCTCTACGTTTAAAGGACCAATCTTACTGAAAGGCTCGTTATTTTGAGCATTGCCATCTTGAGCTTTTACAGTTCATAGAATATGAAATCTGAAAGTTTGCTCGACATTGAAAGTGCTCGATATTGTCCATTTAAATGATTTAATATTTGTAGAGGAGTGCTTATTAAATTATCTCAACAATTGTCTAAATACTAGAAATAAATAGATTGCTGAAAACGTTACAGTGTACGATGGTAGAAGTCCCCGCTAGGTAATAGGTTTTGTAGAGATTAGTATTTAAGTTAGATAAGAATAAAGGGATTAGATTGAAAATATTGGTTATATAAGTTGACAAAAGAAATAGGTAAATAAACAGTGTTAATGCCTATCATCATTATGAATTTATTGGCTTTTAATAGGATATCGAAAGTCATTAGATCGTATAGCAGTCAATTAATAGTGGGTTAACTAAGTGGAAACGAAAAAGAGATTAATATGTTTGTAAAAATTCTTACGATGCACAGAATCATCAATTATGGTTCGTTTTTACAAGCCTATGCGCTTATGAAAATTATCGAATCTTACGGTCATAATGTTGAGTTTTGCGATTTCGTTGCGGGTGAAGCTCGTCATAACGGTTCGAAAGTTCAACCACCATCATTATTTGATAGATTAAAAGAAGCATCTCTCGCACCTTTTACTCATCTAAAAAAACGTAAATTTTTCAAAGAAACAAAAAAATGTTTTCACAATATTGCATGGAAAGAGTTAAAACTAACTAAAGAAAACAACCTATCCTATACTTGCGATTGTTTGGTTGTTGGAAGTGATGAAGTCTTTAATTATACACAAAATCATGGTTTTGGGTATGTACCACAATTTTTTGGGCATGGACTTGATGCGTCTTCAATATTCGCATTTGCAGCATCAGCGGGATATGCAAATATTAAAGATATTGAAAATGACAATATGGAAAATGAGATAGGTAGTGGTTTAAATAAATTTTCTAGCATCAGTGTCAGAGATGAGAACACTTACGATATAGTAGAAAAATACTCAAGACATAAACCAAGCCAGGTTATTGATCCTACCCTATTGTATGATTTTGAACTTGAGACTAATGCTAAGCACAAAAAGTTCAATAAAAAAAGGTACCTAATTATATATGCGTATACAGGTCGTCTAGATACGAAAAAAGATATTAAGGTTATTAAAGAATACACAAAGAAAAATAACCTCACTACGATCTCTTTGGGTTTTTTTCACGGTTGGTGTGATCACAATTTAGTTGTAACACCGTTTGAATTGTTGTCACTCTTTAAGGATGCAGAAGCTGTATTGACAGACACATTTCATGGTTCAATTTTTTCTATTAAATTTAAAAAACCTTTTGTCTCTTTACTAAGAGTAACAAATAAAAAAGGTAGCAACTCTAACAAGTTGGGTTACTTGTTGACACAGTTAGGCTTACAAGATCGTATTAACCATTCACTTGAAGAGTTAGAGAGTCAAATGAATAAACCAATCGATTATGATCATGTATGTAAAACAATTCAGAAATATAAAAAAGACTCTATACAGTTCATGACGGATGCATTGGATAAGGCTAAAAAAGATGTAATGGAGATAACTAAATCATGAAGATAAAAAAATTATTAAAACAACTATCTCCTGTCTGGTTTGTAAAACTTATTCGCCATATAAAAATATTTTTTAAATTAT
>JARRNV010000134.1:0-3687 GCA_037384685.1 Sulfurimonas sp. | reverse complement strand
AATACACAACTACAGTCAAGTGATAGAAAATTTGTATTTAAAAGATATATACGCGGTGCATACTTGTTTAAAAATCTTAAAGCAATTACACGAAAAAAAGAGATCTTTGATGCAATTCTAGCACTTAGTTTTTTCTGGTCGATCTCACAAGTTGTTTTGGCAGTTTTTGGAGAGTATGCAAAAACTGAAATAGGGATTACAAACACCATCTTTGTTCAAGGGGTGATGGCGTTAGCCGCAATTGGGATAGTTGCCGGATCGGTTTTTGTTGCAAAACTCTCGAAACATCACATCAACTTAGGGCTTACGGGAATAGGTGCAATCTTTTTAACACTTATTGTATTTTTAGTTCCGTTTGTACACTCAATGGCGTTGATAGCAGTTATGTTTACGCTATTTGGAGTTTTCTCAGCATTTTTACTTGTTCCGCTTAATGCGAGAATTCAGTATTTAGCATCGAATGTACATTTAGGGATGATACTTGCCGCAAACAATTTTGTGCAAAATATTTTTATGATCTCATTTTTACTGCTAACTACATTTTTCGCTTTTTTTGGAATGAATGCTGAAGTACTTTTTTACTTAATGGGATTTGTAGGTATTTACTTGGTTATTACTCTATTTAAACACTACTTTGTTGAGATATTTTGGAGTATTGTCGGGGCACTTTTATCGTTTCGATATCGTTTTGAGTATATCGGTCTAGAAAATATTCCTGACCATAAAGCTCTTTTATTACTGGGAAATCATGTAAGCTGGCTAGACTGGGCAATTTTACAATTTCCTTTTAGAAGAAGATTAAACTATATGATGGATAAAGGTATATATTCTCTTGCATGGTTAAAACCGATTTTGCAAAAAGGTGAAGTGATTCCGCTCTCTCCAAAAGCTTTTAAAGATGCTATTAAAGAAGCCTCTTTGAGATTAAAAGATGGTAGAATAGTGGCAATTTTTCCTGAAGGGGAGATAGCAAAAAGTACGAAACTAGGCAGTTTTCAAAAAGGGTTTGAATTGATAGATTCAAACTATGACGGAGTTATTGTCCCATTTTTTATAGATGGACTTTATGGGAGTTTATTTGCAAAAAATAAAAAGCCAAACCAACATAAAAAATTGTTTTCCAGACGTGTAGTGAAAGTGACTTTTGCAATGCCTCTGCAAACTACTGCAAAAGCAGATGAAGTAAAAATGATAGTAAAACAGATGAAGGAAAGTTATGGAACTAAATAAACCAAAACATAATCTCTTTAGAAATGGACGTTACGCTGTTGAAGGCTTTATAGATATTGTAAAGACGGAGACATCTTTTAAATGGCAGCTTCTTATGCTCTTTTCAATGGGGATAGTTGCATGGATTTTACCGATAGATTTTTCATATTCAGCTATTTTATTTATATCTTTATTTATTCCTGTGGCATCTGAGGTTGCAAACTCTGCGATCGAACGAGTTGTTGATCTAGTGACTATTGATTATCACATATTGGCAAAAAAAGCAAAAGATGTAGGGGCTACACTTGTTTTGCTTAGTCTTATTGTAACTGCAATGATTTGGATTTTTGTACTTTTAATTGCTTTTAAAATGGTCTAAACTTTAGAAATCATGTGTTAAAATATAAGTAGAAAATTTAGGAGAAAACTTTAATGAATACTACTTTGATTATCGGTGCAGGTGGAGTAGGGAGAGTTGTTACACATAAATGTGCAATGAACGCTGATATCTTTGGCAATATAATTTTAGCAAGTCGAACAAAATCAAAATGTGATGAGATCGCAGGTGAGATCAAAAACGTAGATATAAAAACAGCAAGTATTAATGCTGATAATACTGGGGAACTTATAGAGTTTATTAAAAAAGTTGGTGCAGATATTGTGATCAATGTTGCACTTCCTTATCAAGATTTAACTATTATGGATGCGTGTATTGCTACAAATACACCATATTTAGATACTGCAAACTACGAACACCCTGATGAAGCAAAGTTCGAATACAAACTTCAATGGGCAAGAGACGAAAAATTTAAAGAAGCAGGTATTATGGGACTTCTTGGAAGTGGTTTCGATCCGGGAGCTACAAATGTATTTTGTGCTTATGCTCAAAAACATTACTTTGATGAGATCCATTACATTGACATCTTAGACTGTAATGCCGGTGATCACGGTTACCCGTTTGCAACAAATTTCAATCCGGAAATTAATCTTCGCGAAGTAAGTGCAAAAGGTCGTTACTGGGAAAACGGTAAGTGGATTGAGACTGAACCGATGGAGATTATGCAAGTTTGGGATTATCCTGAAGTTGGTCCAAAAGATTCTTATTTGCTCTACCATGAAGAGATGGAGTCACTTGTACAAAATATCAAAGGTTTAAAAAGAATCCGTTTTTTTATGACATTTGGGCAAAGCTATCTAAAACATATGGAAGTGCTTCAAAATGTTGGGATGCTTGGAATTGAGCCGGTTGAGCATCAAGGGCAGCAGATTGTTCCAATTGAATTCTTAAAAACTTTACTTCCTGATCCGGCAAGCCTAGGTCCAAGAACAAAAGGAAAGACAAATATCGGTATTGTTGCAGAGGGTATTAAAAACGGTATTAAGAAGAAGATCTATATCTATCAAGTAAAAGATCATGAAGAGTGTTATGCCGAAGTACTTTCACAGGGTGTATCTTATACAACAGGTGTCCCTGCTATGATAGGTGCAAAGTTGATGCTAGAGGGTACTTGGTCAGGAGAGGGTGTCTTTAATATGGAGCAACTCGATCCCGATCCGTTTATGGATGAGATGAACAAGCAGGGTCTTCCTTGGAAAGTTAAAGAGTTAGAGGTATAAAGTATGGATTTTGACACCATAGTAGACGGGATCAAAGAACTTCCCCCATTGTCCGATACTGCAAAAGTGGTAGAAAGACTTTATACTAATGGTGCCGAAAACGTCAATATCACTAATTTAATAAGAGCTATAGAATCGGATGCTTCTTTAACTGTAAACATTTTAAAGATGATCAACGCTCCGTTTTATGGATTTTCAAGAAGAATTTCATCGGTATCACAAGCTGTTACCCTTTTTGGAACACAAACAATTTACGGTTTAGTTGTAAAGTTTTGTATAGAAAGCTCACTAATAGCTAATGTACGTCCGTATGGGATCAGTAGTACACAGTTTAATGAACTTTCTCACTTGCAAAGTACATTGATGAACCAGTGGTATTCTAAGATTGATCTACATCATGCTCAGGTGATGACACCGCTTGCACTTATTATGGAAAGTGGTAAATTAGTAATGTCTCGTGAAATTGTAAAAGCGGGAAAAATTAAAGAGTTTCAAGAAGGTTTACTGAAATCTGAAGATATTATAGAGTATGAAAACAGCTTTTTTGGAACAACATCTTGTTATGTAACAGGTGTTTTGATTGAGCATTGGAATTTAGATCCACTTTACGTAGATATACTAAAAGAGTTAGATTTTATCGGTGATGACAACTCTGCGCAAATGGAAGCGTATATATTTTCTTTAGATGTTGTAAGAACTGCAATTAATGTCAAAGAGGTGCTCACACAAAACTCTATAGCACATGCGTGTGACTTGATCGAAGAAAACGGTTTTCATGTCGATGAGTTTTTACAATTGACAAGTAGATTAAAAGAAAAACTAAATCTGGAAAAGGAATAAGTTGCTAAATATATCAACACC
>JARRNV010000133.1:0-3714 GCA_037384685.1 Sulfurimonas sp. | reverse complement strand
GCTTTTAGCGCCTAACCAAAGGGTTGCCCTGTATTTTTTCGGTGTTTTATTTAAAAAACGAAAAAGCTTCGTGTGTGATCCAAAACCGATAACAAGCACCCCTTTTGCAAAAGGATCGAGTGTTCCTGAAAAACCTGCTTTTTTAACTTGATACTTTCTTTTGAGTTTTGACAAAAAAAGGTTTGAGCCGATTCCGGCAGGTTTATATGCTACAAAAAGTCGATTCATAATCTCTCAACAAATGATGCAAGGATCTCTCTTTTACTACCTGCAAAATTGATATTGAGTTTAAATTCGCGTCCAGCTTTACTTACACCTATAACACGACCTGTTCCAAAAATTTTATGACGGACTAGATCACCTTTTTTATAAGCAGTATTTTTTTCTAACTTGAGTGAACCGTCACATAGTCCCGCTTCATTGAAAAATCTACTTTTTTCCAGCTCACTTCTTCGCCCTTTATAAAATCTACTTGCCGCATGAGAAAGTGTTAAGGTCTCTTTTGCTCTAGTAAAGGCAACATAACCGAGTCGACGTTCCTCTTCTAAATCACTTCCATCACCAACTAACGGTAAAAATCCCTCTTCCATCCCTATAACAAAAACATGCTCAAACTCTAAACCTTTTGAAGCATGGATACTCATCATATAGATCGATTCACCTTCTACCTCATCTTGATCACTCTGCAATGTAAGTTCATTTAAAAACTCATCAAGCGAAGTTTCCGGGTGGTTTTTCACAAAATCACGGTAAAGTGCATAAAACTCATCCATATTTCTAATTCTATCATCAGCATCAGGCATAGAGCTATAGATCTCTTTTAGATGAAATGTATCTTCTAAAACATCTATAAAATCATATGTAGATTCTTCAGAAACTTTTGCAACATTCTCCAGGTCTTTTATAAACTCTTTCAGCGTGTTTGCATTTTTCTTTTTTACAAGATTAACAAGCTCAGCATCTTCTACTGTTGTTAGATATTCGTAAATTGAAGTACCTTTTTCATATGCTGCTAGTTCGATCTTGTCTACACTTGCTTTTCCAAGACCACGTTTTGGTTTGTTCACAATTCTTTTAAATGAGAAATCGTCATGATGGTTTGTAATAACCCTAATGTAAGAGATCAGGTCTTTAATCTCGGCTCTATCATAGAAACGTACACCACCTACAACTTTATAGGCTATATGTGCACGGTTAAGCCCATCTTCGATCGAACGAGACAATACATTTACACGGTAAAGAATTGCAATCTCACTTGCTTTTACTCCATTGTCTAAAAGCTTTTGGATCTGTACAGCTATTTTTCTCGCCTCTTCACTCTCATCTTGGGAATTAAGTGTTGTGATCTCTTCACCCTCTCCTCGTGTCGGGATAAGCTCTTTTCCTAAACGTGAACGGTTATGTTCGATCAAAGCATTTGCAACTTTTAAGATTGGTTTACGTGAACGATAATTCTCTTCAAGTTTGAAAACAGTTACATCAGAAAAATCTTCATCAAACTCCATAATGTTTCTTATGTGTGCACCACGCCAACCGTAAATAGATTGGTCATCATCACCCACTACACATATATTATTGTGTGCAGAACAAAGTTTTTGTAAGAGTTTCAACTGAAGCTCATTCGTATCTTGATACTCATCGATCATAATATACTGATATTTTTGACTTGTTTTTTCTGCTAACTCCGTGTTTTCGTCTAAAAGTTTATAGGTAAGCGCTAAAAGGTCATCAAAATCTACTAAGTTGTTTTCTAAAAGATGCTTTTGATACTCTCCATACACTTCGGCGATCTGCTTATAATTAAAAAGCTCTGCTTGTTTGTAAGCATCATCTGGTGTCATTAAAGAGTTTTTATATCGTGAAATCTCTGAGGCTATAAGTGGTGTAGGAATTTCTGAATTTATATTTTTAATAATTTTTTTCTTGTCATCCGTATCGATCACAACAAAATTGTTTTGACGTCCTAAAAGGTGGATATTAAACTTTAAAAAGAGTAATCCAAATTTGTGAAAAGTACAAAGTAGCGGTGGGTATGCAGCATTTTCTATCATCGACATAGAACGCTCTTTCATCTCGCGAGCCGCTTTATTTGTAAATGTAAGTGTTAAAGTATTTGATGCAGGAATCCCTACAGCTTTGATCAGGTATGCTAAACGTGAAACAATAGTTGTGGTTTTTCCACTCCCTGCTCCTGCAAGGATTAAAACAGGACCTTCTGTTTGTTTAACAGCGGCAGTTTGTGACTCGTTTAGTCTTTCAAATATTTTTTCCATTTCATCCACTTTAGACTTTGCTATAGGCAATCTATAACTATAAATTAAGAATATTATAACAAAAAAAGCTAAAAATTATTACAAAACTATTGCAATCATTATAATAATCAGTTATAATTTTAATATTATTAATACTTATAGGAATTATTATGTTAAGAGATTTTGCTAAATTACAAACTTTTTTAATGGTTATCAAAGAGAAAAGTTTTTCAAAAGCATCGGCTAAACTAGGGATCTCACAACCTGCTGTAACACAACAAATTAAATTTATAGAAGATTATTTAGATACAAAAATTGTTGACAGAAAGAAAAATGGAATTATCCTTACAAAAGAAGGTGAAGATCTTTATCGTATAGCACAAAGACTAGAAAAAGCGATCCAAAACTCTGAAAAAGAGCTTTTAAAAATCATCAATAAAGAGTTTACTTTTGTTATGGGTGCTTCCTTTGCGATTGGAAACTATATCCTTCCAAACTATCTTGGAGAGATTAAAAAAAGAATCGATAATGAAGTATTTATGAATGTTGATCTTTCATGCAACATCATCGAACAACTTGAAGATAAAAAGATCGATGTAGCATTGATCGAATCTCCTGTATTTAAAGATGGAATTGTTTACAGAGAGTGGGTTGAAGATGAACTTGTAGTTTTTTCAAACCAGCCGATCAAAAAACATTTAAGTGCTGATGACCTACTAGAATTTGACTGGATCTGTAGAAATGAGGAGTCTCACACAAGAAAACTTACAAGTGAAGTTTTTGAAGAGATGGGAGTTCAGTGTAATAACTTTAATGTATTAGCCGTTTTACAAAGTCCTACAGCTATTAAAGAAACAATTATGAACTCAGATAAAAATTCTGAAAGACCTATAGTTTCAATTATGTCAAAACATGTGCTAAAACACGAATTTGACAAAGGTACTCTTTTTGAAGGGCGTCTAAAAAATCATAAAATTACGAGAGAATTTTACATCGCTTACTCAAAAGAGAGAAAACATGATGCTTTCGTTGACAATGTTGTAAACTATCTTTTAGCACTTCATAGAGTGTAAGGTTATATACTGCTGTAAACACTTAATTTACTTGCAGAGCAAACCCTTTTTCCAGTACAGAGAACACTAAAATTTATTTTATAAATTTTGAGTTTTCTGGATTCGATAAAAAAGAAGCCATTGAGTTTTCCACCCCTTTTTCATCTATAGATTCAACTTGTTTTGCTGAACTTTGTTCCTCTTTTGGATTTGCCAAGTTAATAAATATCGGTGTTTCATCTATGATCACTTGTAAAATACTGAGTAATGGAACACTTACAACACTTCCAAAGTTTTCACTTCCAAAACCTGCTTCAAACTTTAAACAATTATCTTCAATACTAGCACTCTCAAAAGTGTAGCCTGCAAGGAAAAAAAGTGTTAATGGACGAAACTCATCACTGATTTCC
>JARRNV010000132.1:0-3715 GCA_037384685.1 Sulfurimonas sp. | reverse complement strand
TCAACTCTTCACTTTTTGCAAGGCTTATGTCAAAAGTATCGAACGGTGCAATCGTGATCATAGTCGGAGATGATGCACAACTGCCTCCAATTGGAGCGGGAAATATTTTAAGTGATGTGTTGGAGTTAGAGCTTGCTCCCATTGTAAAACTGACACAAATTTATCGTCAAAGTGAAGATCAGGCGATCACATTGATAGCAAATGATATTCGTCAAGGTAAAGTTCCAAATTACAGAGATAAATATGAAGATTTTGAGTTTATAGATGTGAGTATTAGCAACTATTATGCTGCAAAAAATCAACTCTCACAAAATGAGCTGAGAGATCTACGTGAGCAAAATTCACAAAATATTATTGCAGAGATTTTACATAGAGTAGTAGAGTCGATCGAAAAAGCTCGTTATAGATTAAACAATAAACAGGTAAAAGAGTACCTAAACTACTTTCAAGTGATTACACCTATGAAGGGTGGAACGCTTGGTACGGAAAACTTGAATAAAATTCTTCAAGAGTACTTTAATCCAAATCCGAAAAAATGTTTTAAAAAGGGAAATGTCGAATTTCGTTTAATGGATAAAGTGGTACATACCAAAAATGAAAATATGACCTCTTGGAATGCAGATGGGTTTAAAATGGGAGAGGACTCTGCACAGCGACGTGTATTTAACGGGATGAGCGGTCTGCTTTTTAAGATCGAAGAGGATGATGAACAACTGTTCGTTTTTTACCCGAATGAAGATATTGTAGTGCAGTATGAGTATGAAGAGGCAAAAAGTTACTTGATGCTTTCATACGCACTTACTATTCATAAAGTTCAGGGTATGGAGTACGATATTGTAGTTATTCCAATGAGTTTTTCACACTACATTATGCACAATACGAAGCTGATATATACTGCAATAACGAGAGCAAAACATAGGTGTATTATTATAGGTGAGAGTGGAGCATTTGAGAATGCATGTCGACATGTTGAGAGTACACAAAGAGATACTGTACTTTTAGAACTTAATTAAGAAAGGGCAAATTTAGTATAATGACACAAAGGTGGGTAGATATGCAAAATGATAATAGAGTAAAGTTTCCATGGGAGGATCCAAAATCTTCTAAAGAAGATCCCAAAGCATCGGAACTTATAGAAACACTTATAGAGAGTCCGACATATAAACTTGCTTTTCAAGATAATATTTTTTTAGAATCAAGTCAAACTCGTGGTATCAGGCTAGAACTAGATTATTTAAAAGCAGAATTACAGATCGAGAAGATGGGGATTGAACATACAATTGTTGTCTTTGGAAGTGCACGTATAGTTGAACAGCAAACTGCAATAGCTAGATTTAATGCAATAGAGGAAAAACTTGAAGAAAATCCTGAAGATAGAGTTTTACTGCGTGAGCTTTATGTAGCCGAGCGTATGATCGGTAAGAGTATATACTATGAAGATGCTCGTAGATTTGGTCGTCTTGTTGGAGAGAGCGGAAAACATCCAGAAGATTGTAGAGTTACTATTATGACAGGTGGCGGTCCGGGAATTATGGAAGCTGCAAATAGAGGTTCTTATGATGTAGGAGCAAAAACGATAGGACTAAATATTTTGCTTCCGCATGAGCAATTCCCAAACCCTTATGTAACTCCGGAACTTTGTTTCCAGTTTCACTATTTTGCAGTGAGAAAGATGCACTTTTTAAATAGAGCAAAAGCATTAGTTGTATACCCTGGAGGGTTTGGTACGTTTGATGAGTTGTTTGAAACATTGACACTTATTCAAACAGAAAAAACAACACCTATTCCTGTAGTCCTTGTAGGAAAAAGTTTTTGGGATCGTGCTATTAATATGGACTTTTTACAGGAAGAGGGTGTAATCGCTGCAGATGATCTTGAAATATTTAAATTTGTCGATAATGCAAATGAGGCATGGGCATATATAACAAACTGGTATAAAGAGAAGGGTGAACCTTTATTTTAAAAATTTTAGATGGAGAAAAAAATGGTCAAAGTTGCTGCTATTCAGATGCAAATGACTGAAGATAAAAGTAAAAACGTTGCAAAGGCAAAAGAAAAGGTTATAGAAGCTGCTAAAAACGATGCTAATATTATTCTTTTACCCGAATTATTTGAAGGGTTTTATTTTTGTAAAGATATAGATGAAAAATATTTTTCATGGGCACAACCTCTGCACAACAACCCTTTGATCGCAGAGTTTATCCCACTTGCACGTGAGTATCATGTTGTGATCTTGGTGAGTTATTTTGAAAAAGCGGAAGATACTTACTACAACTCTTTAGTAGCGATCAACACCGATGGGAGTGTGATGGATAACTACCGAAAAACACATATCCCAGATGGTCCAGGGTATGAAGAGAAGTTTTACTTCGCTCCGGGCGATACCGGTTTTAAAATATATGCAACAGAATTTGGGAACATTGGAATCGGGATCTGTTGGGATCAGTGGTTTTGTGAAACTGCACGTGCACTTACACTGATGGGTGCTGACATCATTTTTTATCCAACTGCGATCGGAAGTGAACCTGAGATCCATCTGGACTCAAAAGAGCACTGGCAACGTGTGCAGATGGGACACGCTGCGACAAATACGATCCCAGTGGTAGCTGCAAATAGAATCGGTACAGAGGTGGGTGAGTCTTGCGAACTTACGTTTTATGGTTCTTCATTTATAACAGATTATACAGGTGAAAAGATCGCTGAAGCAAGCCGAGACAAAGAGGAGATCATCTACGGTGAATTTGATTTTGAAGAAAATGCAAAACAAAGAGAATACTGGGGACTGATCCGAGATCGAAGAGCTACTATGTACTCAAAACTTTGTGAATAAAATGTTAGACTTAATTGAAGTTAATGATGTAGATATCCCTGAACTACAGATTTATAAACAATTAAGAGACAATGCATTTACAAAAGACAATAGTTTTGTCGCCGATTCACCAAAAGTAATAAATCTACTATTAGAATCTGATTTAGAAATCAAAAGTATTCTAGCTACAAAAGAGTACTATGAAGAGTTCAAAAACCTTATTGTAAAAAAAGATATACCAAAGTTATATGTTGCTACTAAAAAAGAACTTGAAAATATCATAGGTCACAATATACACCATCATGCTATGATGCATGGTATTCGTCCCGAGCCTGTACCTTTAGAGGTACTTGGTGATAAAATAATTATGTTGGATGAAATTTCATCTACACAAAATATCGGCTCTATTGCACGTTCTGCTGCTGCTTTGGGTGTGAACTCTTATCTCGTTCCTAAGCAAGGAACTCACCCTTATGCAAGACGATCTTTACGTGTATCTATGGGATATGTTTCTAAATTACAGATAAATATGTATGAAAACATTTATGAAACTATAGAGGTACTTAAACAAGCTGGTTATACTATTTTAGCGGCTGAAGTGACTGATGATTCTATTGCTCTAGCAAACCTCGAAGCACCTCAAAAATGGGTTTTACTTATGGGGCACGAGGGGAAAGGAATCGCTAAAGAGATTCTTGATATTTGTGATGAGACAGTAAAAATAGAGATGGCTGAAGGAGTTAAAAGTTTTAATGTAAGTGTTGCAGCATCTATTATAATGTATAAACTCTTACATCCATAAAGATAAATTTGTGTCAATGATTGATAGTTCTTCTTCTGATCAATAGTTCACTAAATATATTTTAGTAGAGTTCCAAAAACTACACCTTTTGGAAAGGTACACTG
>JARRNV010000131.1:0-13355 GCA_037384685.1 Sulfurimonas sp. | reverse complement strand
GATGCTTAAAGATTTTGCACCAAGTATGGTAGTACTTGATGAAGCTGATGAGATGTTAGATATGGGCTTTTTAGATGATATTAATGAAATTTTTTCATATTTACCGACAAATCGCCAAACACTTCTATTCTCTGCAACTATGCCACAACCGATTAAAAACCTTGCACACAAGATTTTAGAAAACCCTGAATTTGTTTCAATAACAAAAGGTGAAACTACAAATGCAGATATTGAGCAACTTTACTATGTAATTGATGAGCATGAGCGTGATGATGCTATTATACGTTTAATGGACAGTGAAACTACACAAAAATCTGTAGTATTTTGTCGTACAAAAAGCGAAGTAGATCGTCTTTCAAACGTTTTATCAAATGCTGGATACCTAGCTAACGGTTTACATGGAGATATGGAGCAGCGTCAACGTGAAACTGTGATCAAAGGTTTTAAATCTAACTCTGTAAAAGTGTTGGTAGCAACTGACGTTGCAGCGCGTGGTATCCACGTGAACAACATCTCTCACGTATTTAACTACCATATTCCGTTTGATCCTGAGTCTTATGTACACAGAATCGGTCGTACAGGTCGTGCAGGTACAAAAGGTAAAGCTATCACACTTTTAACTCCTTTAGAGTTTAAAGAGCTTCAAAAAATCAAAAAGATTGTTGGAACTTCAATGGAACACGCTTATGTACCTAGCAAAAATGATCTGCGTCAAACTAACCTTGACAACATTGTAAAAACTATCGAAGACCAAAAGATCTATGACGAATCACACCTTATTCTTGATAAATTAAAAGAAGATATTGATGAAGAGACAATTATGTATAAACTCATCTCTATGATCCTTAATAAACAAGAGATCAAAGGACCTAGCAATATTGGTATCCCTGCTGATAAACTAGTAGCAATTTTAGAACGTGCAGGTAAAAGAGGAAACGATAGAAACTCAAGAGGTCGCAGCGGTAACAGACGTGGTGGACATAGAAACTCAAGAGGACGTTCAGGTGGCAGTTCTCGCGATAGTGGTTCACGCGATTCTAGAAGACGTTCGAACAGAAACCATTAAAACACAACTAAATCCATTTTGGATTTAGTTTTTCTTCCATTTATGATAAAATATACAAAAAAGTGGTGAACTTATGTATATTATTTTCGAGAATCAAGACTTTTATATAGAGAAAGAGGAGAGTCAAATCCCTTGGCTTAAAATCTTTACAAAAGAACCCTACAAAGAGATTAGTGATTTAAACAATGATTTGCGAAAGCAACTATGGGAGATTGTTAATATTGTAGAAATAGAGATGAAAGCATACTATCAACCTGCTAAAATCAATATAGCCTCTTTTGCAAACATGCTTCCACGTGTACATATTCATGTCATGGCACGCTTTGAATATGACAACTATTATCCAAACCCAATGTGGGGAGAAAAACAAAGAGATAATAAACTTACCCTTCCTGATGAAGAGAAGTTTTTTAAAAGAGTGTTTGCAGCTTTACAAAAATTATAAAATTATTTTAACGGGCTAAAAGGTACTAGTGCAGAACCCCAAGTGAGCCCTCCACCAAAAGCATCAAGGAGCATTAACTCCCCGGATTTTAATTTTCCTTCTTCATAAATATCATTGATAGCCATAGGGATAGAGGCACCTGACGTGTTTCCATATTTTGCAACAGTAAGCACTACTTGTTCATCTTTTAGCTTTAATGCATCACCAACTGCTTTAATAATACGATAATTTGCTTGATGCGGTACAAAATGCACTACATCTTCACTAGCAACGTTATTATCGTTTAAAATATCTTTTACATCTTGTGTTAATGTTCTTACAGCTACTTTGAAAGTTTCATTCCCTTTCATCTGCATATAATACCGGCTTCAATAAACGCTTTTGCTATTGAGAGAATATATACAAAACCTGTACAAGCTGCACTTATATCAAAAGCGGTTGCATTTTTTATCCCTAGTTTTGTAGCAATAATAGTAGCAGTTGAAGGCATACAAAAATAATCCGGTGATATTGTTGCACAAACCACCATATCTATATCCTCTTTTGCTACACCACTACGCTCTAGTGCTTTCTCGGCAGCTTTTACACCTAGGTCACTCGTAAACTCATCGCTTGCTGCAATGTGACGCTCTTTAATACCGGTCCTTTTTGTAATCCAATCATCTGAAGTATCAACCATCTTAGTTAACTCTTCATTTGTTAAGATTTTCTCTGGAACATAAGCACCAATAGAACGAAATGCAGCATATGCCATTAAGCTTCCTTTTGTTTTAACTCAGCAATTCTGTTTTCAATATGTGTATTTACACCCGTATCAACATATTGAATAGCTTGGTAAATAGCATTTTCAATTGCTCTTGCATTACTTTTACCGTGACTGACAATTGCACACCCTTTTATACCTATAAGTGGTGCACCGCCAACTTCAGCATAATCTATCTCTTTTTTAAGTAGTTTAAAAACTCTTCTCATTAAAAGAGCCCCGGTAATTGCAATAGGTGACTTTCTAATATAATCTTTAATAAGTGCAGAGACTGTCGAAGCTACACCTTCACTTGCTTTAAGTACTAGGTTTCCAACAAAACCGTCACAAGTAATTACATCACAAGAACCATTAAAGATATCAGAGCCCTCAACATTTCCTTTAAACCCTTTGTAACCTTGTAAGAGTTTGAAAGTTGCTTTTGTTAGCTCATTTCCTTTAGAATCTTCTTCCCCATTTGCAAGTAATCCGATAGAGGGCTCTTTAATCTTTAGAACATCTTCAGCGTAACATCCACCCATTACAGCAAACTCTGCTAAATGTTCAGGTTTAGAATCAACATTTGCACCAACATCAAGAACAACTGAACGGCGTCCAACACGTGTTGGCATTAACGTTACAAGTGCTGGACGGGATACACCTTTTAATCGACCAAGGCGTAAAGTTGCCAAAGTCATTGTTGCACCACTGTGACCTGCTGAAACTACACCCTGTGCTTCACCATTTTTTACAAGCTCAACTGCTTTATAAATTGTACTCTCTTTGCGTTTAACCGCATCAGTAGCTGCATCTGACATAGATATTACATCATCTGTTTCAATTATTGAAATCTTATCTCTATAACTTTTTGGTAATAGAGATAAAATTTCATCTTTTTTACCTACTAATATAGGAGTGAATTTTTTACGTTTGAGTGCTTTTACACAACCTTTTACAATTGGTTCGGGACCGAAGTCCCCTCCCATTGCATCAATTGCAATCGTTACCATTAATTATTTATACTCACCAGTAGTTGGATTGATGTGGTGTGGTAATCTGTAAGTTCCGTCTTTATCTTTAACTGGGCGAGCTAAAGAAATTTTGTAGTGTGTTCTACGTTTAGCTGAACGAGCATGAGATACTCTTCTCTTAGGTACTGCCATATCTTTTTTCCTTTAATTTTATTTTATTTCATAAAACAAAATGAAAGGGAACCTTCCATCTTGTTAGTCCGTAAAAGAACAAGTCCTTTTACTGCGCTTACGCCGCTATGGCGACTAAAACTTGCCTCCAATGGAGGCAGATTTCAACTCTTATAAATCGCTACATTCTGAGCAAGAATGATAATCACTTCTTATAAGTTCAATTTCTGAGTGTAAAAGTTCATCCAAATCTGCATGAGAATCAAAAGACTCTATGACATCAAGTTCGATCCCATCATCATCTTTATAAATCCCGTCAGAAATATAAAACTCTATATCCTCATCAATAGAAATCTGCATATCCTCTGCACACATATCGCAAGGTTTTTGCAGTTTTCCATTTAAATTTGCTTTGAGCAAAATTAATTTTGAGTTATGATACTCCAAATAACCTTTAAAAGTTATATTTTCTTTGTTTAATTCAAACTCGGATGGAGTATTTGTTACTTTTCTAAGTAATATTCTCAAAAATACAGCTTATATTAAGAAATTTCTCTTTCTGAGAAAAAGAATGCTATTTCAATAGCTGCATTTTCTAAAGAGTCACTTCCGTGAACTGCATTAGCATCTATATTTTCAGCGAAATCTGCACGGATTGTACCTGCTTCAGCTTCTTTAGGGTTCGTTGCACCCATTAGATCACGGTTTTTAGCCATAGCATTTTCACCCTCTAATACAGAAACAACAACCGGTCCACTGATCATAAAATCAACTAAGTCATTGAAAAAAGGTCTCTCAGCATGAACAGCATAAAATGCTTCAGCGTCTGCTCTGCTTAATTGAAGTTTTTTTGTAGCTGCTATTTTAAGACCATTGCTTTCAAAACGATCTAAAATTTTACCTATAACACCCTTTGCAACAGCATCTGGCTTTATGATTGATAGTGTACGTTCCATCAAATCTCCTCTGAAAATATAAAATTAGGGTGCGATTATATCTATTTTAAAGGTTTGAAAGTTTTTTGAAAGAGAGTATGAGGCATAAAGCATCATAAAACCGGTAATTATTCTACAACAGGTTCATTTTTTGAGCGTTGCTCATCTGTGATATCTTCACGGTGCTCTGGAGAGTCTCCAACAGCATCCCAAGTAATACATCCTTCAGTTGGACATGCAGTAGCACATGCTGGCTCATCATGGTGTCCAACACACTCTACACATTTATCACCATATACATAGTAAATCTCTTCACCTGTTGGATTATCATCTTCGTCTACGATAGCTTCAACCGGGCACTCATCAATACAAGCACCACAGTTAATACATGTATCATTAATATAAACTGCCATAAGTTTCTCCTAAATTTATTTCAAGTAACTATACAATGAGAAGTTTTAAATGTAGCTAAAATTTCTCGTATAGTTTTTAAAGTGTTATTATTCGTTACACTTACGCATTTAAGAAGCTTTTTATCGCCTCTACTTTATCTGTTTTTTCCCATGTGAAAGTATCTTCTTCACGTCCAAAGTGACCATAAGCCGCTGTTTTTCTATATATAGGACGTAAAAGATCAAGATCTCTAATAATTCCAGCTGGTGAAAGATCAAACACCTCTTTTACACACGCTTCGAGTTTCTCTTCATCTACTTTTCCGGTACCATGAGTATCTACCATAATAGAAACAGGTTGTACAACACCAATAGCATAAGCTACTTGGATAGTCGCTTTATCACATACATCAGCAGCTACTAAGTTCTTAGCAACCCATCGTGCAGCGTATGCAGCACTTCTATCAACCTTGGTCGGATCTTTTCCTGAAAATGCTCCACCACCGTGAGGACAACTTCCACCATATGTGTCAACAATAATCTTACGACCTGTAAGACCTGCATCACCTTGTGGACCACCAATTACAAATTTTCCTGTTGGATTTATGTGAAACACTGTATCCTCAGAAATCATCTTTTCAGGTATAACAGCCTTGATAACTTCATTAATTATATCTTCATGAATCTGCTCTTGAGAAACTTCTGGAGCGTGTTGCGTAGAAACTACTACAGTTTCAACAGATACTGGTTTACCGTCCACATACTTAACACTAATCTGTGCTTTACCGTCAGGACGGAGATAAGGAACAATTCCCTCTTTTCTCACTTGTGCAAGTCTTTGCGTTAAACGGTGTGAAAGGTGAATTGGTAACGGCATAAGCACATCTGTTTCACGACAAGCGTATCCAAACATTAACCCTTGATCACCTGCACCAATCTCACCACTTGCTTGATCAACACCCTGATTAATATCAGGCGATTGTTCACCGATCCCATTTAAAACCGCAGCAGAACGGTAATCAAAACCGTATGTAGCATCAGTATAGCCTATCTCTTGAACCACTTTTCTTGCAATCTCTTGCATTGGCGCGTACGCCTTTGTCTTCAGTTCGCCTGCTATTACACAAAAACCATTAGATACTAGAGTTTCACATGCAACTCTAGCATTTTTATCATTTTCAATAATATAATCCAGAATTGCATCACTGATCTGATCAGCCATCTTATCAGGATGCCCTTCTGTTACAGACTCTGAAGTAAATATGTACTCTTTTTGTGACATTATTTATCTCCCGTCATCGATTGTTTATTGAAATACAAAGACAAGCTTTATAAATCGTTGAAATTATACACTAGATTCATTAATTTTGTATAATAGACTTTTTATTCACTAAAAGATAAAAATTATCCTTAGCTTAAAATAATTATTTAGATACTCTAAAGTAAATTTGGTTAATAATATTTTGATAGAATTTTGACAGTTTAAAATTAAATAAAAAAGGATATAAATAATGTTAGTAACAAACAAAGCTCCAGACTTTACAGCAACAGCAGTGTTAGCTGATGGTTCGATCGTAGAAGATTTCAACTTAATGGATAACTTAGGTGAAAAAGGTGCAGTACTTTTTTTCTATCCATAGCTGACCTTTCAAAATCTATCTCAAGAAATTACGATGTACTTTTCGGTGAGTCTGTAGCTTTACGTGGTTCATTCTTAATTGATGCAGACGGTACAGTACGTCACGCAGTTATCAATGACTTACCACTTGGACGTAACATTGACGAGATGATCCGTATGGTTGATACTATGCTTTTCACTAACGAGTATGGTGAAGTTTGTCCAGCTGGTTGGAACAAAGGTGACGAAGGTATGAAAGCTTCTACTGAAGGTGTAGCTGATTACTTAGCAAAACATGAGTCTGAGCTTTAATAGCTCGGTACTCTTACCTTACTCTCTATCTAACTTATCCAAAGATTTTTCACTCGCATTGTTTGAACGATAATACTCTTTATCGGAAACTCCGCTACTTTTTGAAGAACATGCACTTAGACTAATTAAAACTGCCAACCCTATTAAAACAGATTTCATGATTGACTCCTTTTTTGACTTACAAGTATACCACCAAGTATTATACAAAAAATCCCTAAAAAGCTAAGGCTGTCTGGAAACGGATCACCTAGTACAAATCCAAAACCGATGGCAAAAGGGATGTTTGTATAGCTGATCACCCCAACTACACTTAACCGTTTTGCACTATATGCTTTTGTTAAAAGCCACTGTGAAAGTGTGGATATGAATGCCATAAAAGCAATAATCAACCAAATCTTTACACCACTTGGCATAATAAATTCCGGAACTAAGAATTTTAATGCCATGGGTAGATCCACATATGGTGCAATTAAAAAAAGTAGCGCTGGAAGCAGTGTTCCGACACTAACAAATGAGAGCACTATTACACGAGAATCATAAATATCTTTGATCTTTTTAATGGTTGTGTATGCAGCTGCGGCAAAAAAACCTCCCAATACTCCAATAATATGCTCGTATGAAAAACTTATTCCAAAAGGTTTTACAACTAAAATTACACCTATAAACCCTATAACTAGTGCTAAGATCGTTGTGAATTGTAATTTTTCCCCTAAAAGATAAAAAGCTAAAAGAGTTACAAATAAAGGGGAGGTTTTATTAAGTGTAATCGCTTCACCTAAGGGTATTGTCGTGATCGTATAAAAAAACAAAATCATTGCCATAAACCCTAGAAAACCTCTGGCAAATAAAAGATAGAACTTTCCACCTTCAAGTTTTGGAGGTGTATGTCGAAGTGCATAAAGGATCAAAAAAATCCCTATCATATTTCTAAAAAATACAATCTCTAAAGCACTCAGATCATCTGAAAGAATTTTAACTAAAGAGCCGTTGAGTGCTGATATAAGAGCTGAGAGTAGCATATATAGTATGCCGTTATCAAGTTGCTTTAACATTGTGATCCGTTTCGTACAAACTGCAGTGCTTTTTGATCGACAAACGCTAAGTTATACCATTGTGTATTTGGAGCGACTAAGATTAAATTGTTTGGATTTGAACTACGAGAGAGTGCCACGTAAAATTGTGAAGGGGCAAAAATTTCTCTTGTATTTATAATCAAATTCTCTATGCTCATCCCTTGTGATTTATGAATAGTGATCGCAAAAGCAAGTTTAACAGGGTATTGATAGATCGAAAAGCGACTCTCCTCTACCATCTCTTTTTTACCATTTACGGTTTTCTCTACCCACTCCGATTTGCTTTGTGCTACAGTTTCAAGTTTTACCACTTTTCCGTCTGATTTTTGCACATAAAGATACTGTGTATCTATATTTATAATCACGCCGCGCTCACCATTATAATAATTCCATGCATTTCTGGTAAAAAGAACGGGAGCATTAATTTTTAACTCCAACTCCTGCTCGATCCGAGCATCATCAAAAAACCTTTTAAGCTCATTGTCATTTACATTTTTGTGTTTTACGATCTGAGCCTCTTTAATGTACAACTCCCCCTCGATCTCTTCAAGTTGTTTTTTATTGTACTCTGAGGCTGAAATATTTTTTCCAAAAAGATAGGTAAAATTGTTTAACTGGTTTGGAAGCGGTTTAATAAAACTGTTTAATTCGTTATGAATATTTTCATCTATGTATCCGTGACGAACATGTTGTAAGAGTTCTATAAAGGTCTGATCATTAGTTCGATAAATATGTGTAAGTTCTATAGTATTAAATGTATATTGTTCCCATGAGGATGATTCAAAAGCAAAACCTATACGCTCATACCCTTTAGCTACAGGAGGAAGTTGCAAGAAATCACCAACAACTAAAACAGAACCTTTAAATTCACACTGCCGTAGTCTAAAAGCGATCATATCAAAAAGTGTGTCACTCACCATTTTTTTGGGTTCAAATTTTCCGTTTTTTTCCAACTCTTCTAAAGAACCTGCAACTCCAAAGTCAAAAAAGCTATGAAGAGTCTGCCCCTCAATGAGTGTAGCTGCCATAGCTGTAGAAGCAAGTTTGGCAACTTTTTTTGACTGTTCTTCAAAGTGTTTAATTACACTAAGCGTTATAGTAGTTTTTCCAACTCCTGCACCACCTGTTAAAAAAACATTATTCCCAGATTCAAGCTTTTTTAGCACCACTTCTTTCATAAGTGCGATGGTACCAAGTATTTGTTTAAATTTGCTACAATTGCACAAATTAAATAAGGAAATTCCCATTAAACCTATTAGCCAAATAAAACTAATAATTTTTACAACAATTTTTTTAGTGCTTTTCGATAATTATTCTTTTTTTAACAATGTTTTAGAAGTATATCCGTTTAACTTTTCAAATTCCGGATTTTTATTTTCACTTGCACTTGTTTTAGGATCTGTAACTACCCTGTTATTTACACTTGTGAGCTCAAAATATACAACGAAAACTATTTTGATCGTAGTTGTAATTGTCTCATCAATGACGAACTATTTTATGAACTCTTATAAAGTAGTTATAGATGATTCTATGATCAGAAATATGATGCAAACAGATATGCATGAATCTCTTGATCTTCTTAGCATAAAGCAAGTACTTTATTTTATTTTTTTAGGTCTGTTACCGGCATACTTAATTTATAAAACAAAGATCGAATACAAATCATTTAAAAAAGAGGTGTTTGCAAAAATTATCACTGTTTTTGCTTCACTCGCACTCGTACTATTAAGTGTATTTGTCTTCTCAAAATATTACACCTCATTTTTCCGTGAACACAAGCCTCTGCGCTACTCTACAAATCCAACATACTGGATCTACTCAACCGGAAAATATATAAACAAAACATTTAACTCCGGACCAATTGTTGTAAAACCTCTGGGTGAAGATGCGAAAATAGACGAAGATGCNNCTGCTCGCGCAGATCATTTTTCACTCAACGGGTATGAAAGAGATACAAATCCACTTCTAGCACAAGAGGATATTATAAACTTCTCGCAAATGTATTCATGTGGAACTTCAACTGCCGAATCAGTACCATGTATGTTTTCACAATTTGATCGAGGTGACTACTCTTATAAAAAAGGGATCTCAAACGAAAATGTTTTAGATGTACTTAACCATACAAATCAAGTGGCTATTTTATGGCGTGATAATAACTCTGACTCTAAAGGAGTAGCACTACGCGTTAAATATGAAGATTATAAAACATCTGACAATAATACAATTTGTACAGAGGGTGAATGTCGCGATATTGGTATGTTAGTTGGTCTTGGGAAATTTATTGAAGAACATAAAGATAAAAACATTTTAATCGTGCTTCACCAAATGGGGAACCATGGTCCGGCTTACTTCAAACGTTATACAAAAGATTTTGAAAAATATACACCGGTGTGTGAAACGAACCAACTTGAGGAATGTACTCAACAAGAAGTAATAAATGGTTATGACAATGCTATTTTATATACAGATATGTTCCTCACAAAAACGATCGAGTTTTTAAAACAATATGACAATAGATATAAAACTGCAATGGTCTATATGGCTGATCATGGTGAATCACTCGGTGAAGGTGGAGTATACTTACATGGTTTACCATATTTTATGGCTCCAGACGCACAGATACATATTGGTTCAGTTATGTGGTTTGGAGAAAAAATGAAAAAAGAGTTTAATATCAATGCTTTAAAAGCACAAAAAGATCAAAAGTTTTCACAAGACAATCTTTTTGATTCACTACTTGGTATATTTAAAGTAAAAACAACCGCTTATGATCAAGAGTTGGATATGTTCAATGGTAAGTAGTAATAAAAATATTTTTATTACTTTTGTTGTACTTGTACTGAGTATCTTATTTTTTGGTTCTAGTAGTCTAGATGAACATATTCAAAATCTTTTTTACAATTTTAATACGAAATTTTGGGTTTTAACCCCCTATGATCAACCTTATGAGTTTATTTTTTACAGTGGAATAAAAAAACTTCTTATAATCATTAGTGTACTTATCTTTTTCTCACTCGCTTTTTATAAAAAAAGTCAAAAAATAAATGCTTATAAAAAAGGGATTATTGTTATTGTCCTCTCGGCAATATTTGTTCCAGCCATAGTTGGTGGATTAAAATCAACTACGAATATGCCATGCCCAAGAGACGAGATCCAATATGGTGGTGTATATCCAAAAACAAAAATATGGGAACCATTCCCTCAAGAGGTACTTCTTCAGCAGCATAATCAACTTAAATGTTGGCCGGCAGGTCATGCAAGCGGTGGATTTGCTTTAATGAGTTTTTTCTTTTTGTTTACAAGAAAGCGGAATCAGTACACAGCCTTAGGAGTTGCTCTTGTTGTTGGCTGGGCGATGGGGACTTACAAGATGATCATCGGAGATCATTTTTTTAGCCATACATTTATTACTATGGTTTTATCGTGGCTAATCATTCTTATAATTGCACGCATTGTAAAGGTTGAAACAACTACTGAACAACAAACTCAATAGTTTTTGTCTTAAACGGTTGAGGATTGCCTTGCAACCACACTTGTGCTTTTAGTTGAAACTTTCCTTGTGAGAGTTTCCAATCATATTTATTTGTAGATGTTGTAGCTATCCAGTTATTATTTAAATACCATTTTACTTTATCTAAATTTTCTATCTTCGTTAACTCAAATTGAAAATACTCATCTCGATCTAAAATACGCGGATCGCTTGCTAACAATAATCCATTGGATGGTTTTTTAAACCTTATCTCCTCTGGCAGTTGTTGATCCTCAGCTACTGTAACATCTTCTCTACTAGCTATAAAAAGTTCATCCCTATATTCACAATTATCATGAAGCGGTTTTGCATCTTTAATACAGATCTTTTTTCTTATAAGATTTGAAGAAAGAAAAAGTTCATGCGTTTGTCTGTTTCTATTAAGTTCATGAAACACATTACGTAGTACATGAGCAGGTCCACTTGAGCCTGTTATCTTGTTCATTGATTGATAATCAAGATTTCCAAACCAAACACCAACTGTGTACTTGTCATTAAATCCCATTGCCCATGCATCTCTATAGTCACTTGATGTTCCTGTTTTTACGGCAGTTTGTGTTGGAAAGTTAAGTATAGAGTTATAACCAAACTCTTTTGCCCTTGCACTTGGATCAGATAAAATATCGGCAATTAAACTTGCTATATCTTCTGAAAAAACACGTTTTGTCGGTGTTAATGTAGATTCACCTTCTAAAAAACTAAGTCTTTTAAAATCTCCCATCCGTGCTAAAACAGTGTAGGCTTGTGTAAGATCGTAAAGTGTGACTTCACCATTACCAAGCGCAATCCCATCACCATAAAGATTTGGATGTTGATTCAAAGTAGTAATTCCAAAACTGTGTAATAGTTCTAAAAACTCTTTTACTCCTACAAACTGGATCGTTTTAATTGCCGGAATATTGAGTGAGTTTCCCAAAGCTTCGCGAAGCGATATATCTCCATAATTGAGATGGGAATAGTTATGGTAACTGTGCATCCCAAGCCCAACTCCCTCTTCTAGCGGAGCATCGTTGATCAGTGTCGCTGCACTCCAACCTTTCTCGATCGCTTTTGCATATAAAAACGGTTTAAGTGCTGAACCGGGCTGACGTTTAATAACAACAGGATTCATTTGAGAAAAAGCTTTCTCTTTTTGCGTAGCATATCCTACAACCCATGCTAATATCTCATTAGTTTGATGGTCAACAACTAAAACAGCTCCATTAGATACTTTCTCTTTTTTTAAACCATCAAGTGTTGTATCTAAAATCTTTTGCACCGTAGTTTGCAGTTCGGCATCCAATGTTGTATGGATACTAAGCTCAGAACTATTTGGATATTTTTCTGAAATAAAATGTATAAATTGTTGCGCATTCACTTCAAGTCTTGGTTTTTTTAGATCGAGCTTTTCTTGTTGTATATTTGCAAGTTTGACCTTGTCTATCAAACCATGTTCATACATTCTTTGCAGTAAGTTCTCTACAGATTTTGCCAATTTTTTTGGATTTTTATAAGGATCAAGCCATTTTGGAGAACGTACAAGTACAGCTAAAGCTAACATCTCTTTTTCGTTTAATGTACTAATATCTCTATCAAAGTAGTACAAAGCTGCTTGCACTACTCCTCTTCTTTTTCCACCATAAGGGATCTGGTTGAGATAAAACTCCAATATCTCCAACTTTGAAAACTTCTCTTCCAGATTTGCAGCTTCAAAACCCTCAATCCAACGTGAAGTTATTCTACGCGATCTTGGGTGCAACATACGTACTACCTGTTCGGTAATCGTACTGGCCCCTCGTACAACTTTTAAAGAGCTAATATTTTGCAAAGCTGCATGAATACGCGCTAACCAATCTACTCCATTATGAGTATAAAAATTTTTATCTTCTGAGACTAGAAATGCCTCTTTTAAAAATTCCGGAACTTCATGAATATGGACAACATTATATACATTCCAATGATTCTCATAAGTGACGTTCAAAGGTTTTGCATATCTATCTAAAAATACTGCTTTTTTAGGTGTTTGTAAAATAGTATATATCTCATTTGAAAAAGGTTTAATCTGTTTTTTTGTCCAAAAAAATAAACCTGTTGTACCTAAAAATGCTAACCCAAAAATTAG
>JARRNV010000130.1:0-5444 GCA_037384685.1 Sulfurimonas sp. | reverse complement strand
GTAGGTTCATTTACACTTGGAGCTGGATGAACTGTTACCCCACTTGGTTTATTAATTACCAAAACGTCATCATCTTCAAATATTATTTCAACATTTTTTGCCCACTCAACTTCATTTAGTAAGTTAGAGTTAACTTGATCTATCTTTGCTTCGGGAAATACAATATGAACTTTTTGTCCAACTTTTAACTTTACACCTGGACGTGCTACTAACTTGTTATCTACACTAACAGCTTCATGTTTTATGAGTTGTGCTATTTGGGAACGTGTTTGAGCAATTTGTGATGCTAAAAAGGTATCCAACCTCTCCGTTTTTTGACAAATATACTCTTTTACATCACTCATTTCATACCTTTATGTTACAATCACAATAATTTTATTTTGGAGTTACAAACTTGTGGAGATTTGATAAGAGTATTTTATCACAATTTGACTTTTTTTCTATGATACTCATTATTCCACTTATTGTAATGTCTAATTGGCTTATCGGTGAAGCTGTACCTGCACTTGCAGAAAAACAGTTAGCCTACGTTGGTGTTGCAATGCTCACTTTTTTAGGTGTATTTTTACTTCCTATTCGTAAAATGAGGTGGGTTATCCCCGCTATTTATTGGCTCAATATTCTTCTTCTTCTAGGTGTTGAGTTTTTTGGTCATGCACGATTAGGGGCACAACGTTGGATCGACATCCCTTTTATAAATGCTACTATTCAACCCTCTGAATTTGTTAAACCTGCACTTATTTTAATGCTTGCATATCTAATAGATAAAACCCCTCCTCCTGTTGGTGGATACAGGCTCAAGGATTTTGCAAGAATAAGTGTATATATACTCATCCCTTTTATACTCATAGCAAAAGAGCCTGATCTAGGAACAGCACTTGTACTGTTACTAATCGGTTTCGGCGTTTTGTTTTTTGTTGGAATCTATTGGAAAATTTTAGCTGTAATCGGTGCTGTTATCTTGGTTGCTTCTCCATTGGCATACAAGTACGGTTTACATGACTACCAAAAGGTTCGTATTAAAGATTTTCTAAGTGAAAAACCTTCTTATCATGTTCAACAATCTATTATTGCGATTGGCTCTGGAGGATGGAGTGGTAAAGATAAAGAGGAAGCTACACAAACACAAATGAAATTTCTCCCTATTGCGACAAGTGATTTTATCTTTGCATTTGTTGTTGAACGAACAGGCTTTTTAGGAGCACTCGCTCTTATTTTGATCTATGTCATTATGATTCTACATTTGCTAAGTTTAAGTATATTTAACACAGACTACTACATAAAAGTGGTCACTGTCGCCATCTCATTTATGATCTTTATATATATGGGGGTTAATATCTCAATGACTATAGGATTTGCCCCGGTTGTAGGGGTCCCTCTTCCAATGTTTAGTTATGGTGGAAGCAGCTTTTTAAACTTTATGATTCTCTTTGCTATTATGCAGAACCTGATCACATTTCGCTATAAAGACTTATATGACAAACGAGGAACAAAAAGTTTTCTCTAAACTAATATTCTAAGTAAACTTCATTAAAATAAATGTATAATCAAGATATTTGAATATTTTAAAAGAAAGGTTTTGATGTGAAAACAAATATTTTTGACTTTTTAACAGTAACTGAATCACTTGATCCTCTTCACGTAAAAGATATCCAAAATATTGAACATCCATCATATTATTTTTCAACACCAGATTACGACACTTTACTCACGTAAAATCCCTTCCATTTTCTTAGATCTTTGGTTTGATCTTAAAAAGGACCTTACACGCATCGATCGAATGTTGGATCGAATTGAGATAGTACTTAAAGAGTTTACAGAAGAAAATGAAGAAAATGAAGATTTTCCCGATGACACCATGTCAAATATAATTGAGCATATAGAGCGTTATCAGAGATTAGCTAATTTACATACACACAAGTTAGATACTTTATACAGCTATTATAATTCTCTTAAAAATGACAAGATAAATAATAATATCTATGTATTAACTATCTTGTCCGGAATATTTTTACCACTAAATCTTGTTGTGGGCTTTTTTGGGATGAATACACAGAATCTCTTTTTTACGAATAATCCTGATGGGACATACAATGTACTTTTTATATTAGCACTCTTATTTCTTATCTTATTGATAATCTTCCCTGTCGCACGAATAGTCCATGGCTATTTTTTACAAAAGATCTTAGATAAGTTTCACATTTATAATAAGATAGTTTCAAAAATAAAAAATCTTACTCATAACAAATCATCTAAATAGTTGTCAGCTCTTTTGATGGTTTTCCTATATGATACCCCTGTACGTAATCAACATCAATGGCTTTTAAGAATGTCAATATCTCTTCATTTTCAACAAACTCTGCAACTGTTTTAATCCCTAACTCTTTTGCTAAAGAAACAATTGATTTAACAAAAGCTAAATCTTTTTTATCTTGGTGAATATTTATTATAAAATCACCATCAATTTTTATATAATCAATTGGAAATCTTTTAATATAATGAAATGTTGAAAATCCAGAGCCAAAATCGTCTATAGCAAAACTAAAACCTTCTATTTTTAAATTTTGTACAAATTTTTCCAGTAATGAGAAGCTTTTAACTGTTTCTCTTTCCGTAATTTCAAATACAATTTGGCTTCTGTCAATTTTGTATTTTGTAGTGAGTTTTACAATTTTATTTATAAACTCTCCAATCATAAGTGCTTTAGGAGATAGGTTAATAAATAAAATTCCTTCATAATTGATCGCTTTAATTTTTTCAAAAGCAGCTTCTATAACTATATAGTCCATTTGATGCACAACACCTAATGTTTCTGCTGTTTCTATAAACTCGGCTGCTGTCATTGTTCCATCATCAACTTCAATTCTCATAAGCAACTCATTTATTTCAACTTTCTCTGTTTCTATATCCATAATTGGTTGAAAATGTGGAACAATTTTTTTCTGTTTAATTGCATCTAATACTGCAATAGATTGATCTTGAGCTTTTTGGTGCACCTCTATAATATCAATATCTGTAGGGTATTTTATAAGATTTTTACCCTCATATTTTGCTTTATACATCATAGAATCAGCTATGTCAAATAGCTCTTTTGGTTGCATTGAATGTTCCGGAAAAATTGATATTCCAATAGAAACCGTCATGCTGACCATTTTGCCATCTGGCGCCTTAAGTTCAAACTCATTTAGATTTTCTAAGATTCTGTTTGCAACTGTATATGTCTCTTGCGCATTAGACTCTGGTAAAATCAGTGTAAATTCATCACCACCATAACGCGATAAAATATCTTCATCACGTTTTGATTCTTCTAATAACCCGGCAAAAGCTTTTAAGAAATCGTCTCCAAAAGTATGTCCGTAAGTATCATTAATAGGTTTAAAGTTGTCACAATCTATTACAAGTACACCAAAAGAGTACTTATGTCGAGCCGCACGTTTTACTTCATACTCTAATAGATCTCTAAACATTCTTTGGCTGAAAAGCCCTGTTAATGGGTCTCTAGTCGCATAAAATTCTAAATGTTCTGTATATTTATTTATAGCTTTTATTGAACCAACTAAATTTAAAAGTGTTGTTAAAATTGAATCAATCACAATCAAATGAATTGAATCTTTTTCTAGTTTTGCTTGAATACCAAGCCCTACAATACCACCAATTTTTGGTGTTTCAAGTAGTAAAGACTTTGCTTCATGCTCTATATCGTCAATAGCAAGTTTCGTTAAACACACATTTTCTTCACTAAAATTATGATTTATGTGAGAATCATCAGGCTCTAAATGATGAAACTTTTTAATCATATCGTTTGCAATAATATCAAGATGTTCCATAAGCTTTGTATCTGGTTTTCCATACCAAAACACTTCCACTTCATAATGTTCATCTTCTGTTTTAAAAATTGTAATTAAACAATATACCGGAAGTACTACATTGATTTCATGTAGCAGATCTTTAATGTACTCTTTCCAATCCTTGATTACATCTGAAGTAATTACCATTTTATCAAGTAGTTTTACCTCAAACTCCAGTATATCTTTATCTACAGCTATATCTTTTAATTTTTTACTTAAACTATCTAAGTCATCAAAAATTTGATCAAACTCTTTATATGAGTTTTTATCTTTGACGATAGTCAAGTTTTTAAAATCTTTTACACTATTGATGTTGTTAATCTTTTTCTGAAAAGCATTTAGAGATAAATTAATCTTGTTTAAGAAAAAAGTTGAAATCAAATAAACAACAATAAACATGATCGGTAAAATAAAGATGAAAAACCAGAAATGCTTACTTTTGGAACTCTCTATAATTTGTGAAAAATTGTACTCAACATCAACCACACCAAGTATATCACCTGGATGAGCATTTATATGACATTGCATACACTCCTCTTTTGCAATAATAGGTGTTATAATTTTTGTTGAATTATTTAAAGTTTCAATCGATCTCTTTTTTGTATCAAATACTTTTTGTATATTGCTGTTGATCTTTCCTTGTTCAATCTTGCCAAATAACTCTTCAACTTTTTTTCCTCTATACACCTGAACGGCATAGTTACTATTTTCAAAAGAGTTTTTCGTTTCAGTAAGAAAAATTTTTAGATCTTCCCTACTCCAACCTTTTCTCATAACTTGATACATTGAATTAAATACTTGTTTCGATAAAGATTCAGATATTTTTTGATTTTCAGAAATTGTCAAATTTGTATAGATATATGAAGAGAAAAAATAAAATAAGATAAACAAACTTATTGTAATAGCTAAAATAGAAATTCTAAAGGCATTTTTTAACGTTGTTATTTTCATAGTTATCACCCATTAAATATAATGTATACTGATAATACCTATATTAAAATTAATATTCTATGAAATCAATACAAATAGGATAGATTTATCGCTTGAAGGGATGTAAAACTAAAAGTGGCGCGGTGGACGAGACTCGAACTCGCGACCCCCTGCGTGACAGGCAGGTATTCTAACCAACTGAACTACCACCGCAACCTAAAATTAATAATTTGTTATTTTCGATAGATGTGCTAAGGTTTTAGCGAAGCATATTGCAAAAGCTTCGTGCATATATCGTAAATTATGGTGGGCACTACTGGACTCGAACCAGTGACATCTACCTTGTAAGGGTAGCGCTCTACCAACTGAGCTAAGCGCCCATAAAATGGGAAATAAAAACACCAAAGTTTGGCGACCCCTAAAGGATTTGAACCTCTGTAACTACCATGAAGTGATAGTGTCCTTGGCCACTAGACGAAAGGGTCACTTATGTTAACAAAGGATTTTGTCATTAATGGTGGGCACTACTGGACTCGAACCAGTGACATCTACCTTGTAAGGGTAGCGCTCTACCAACTGAGCTAAGCGCCCATTCAAACTAAAAGTGGCGCGGTGGACGAGACTCGAACTCGCGACCCCCTGCGTGACAGGCAGGTATTCTAACCA
>JARRNV010000129.1:0-3746 GCA_037384685.1 Sulfurimonas sp. | reverse complement strand
ATTTAATCCAATCTGGTCACAGCTTAAAGGATATGTGTTTCGAGATAGCGTAAGTAGCGCAAAAGATGGTTTAGGATTACACTTTTTTACAGTTATGCAAACTGTACGTGAAGCTGGAAAGATTCCATTTGAAACTTTTGCAAATAGAATCAGTGGACATACAATTATATTTCTTGTCTCCTTATTAGGATATGTGTATTTACTCTTTAAACATAGAATTATGTTACTCTCACTTCCACTTGTAGGTCTTGGATTTTTGGCGTATGTCGGTGGACTTAGATTCACGATTTATGCAGTACCGGTACTGGCTTTTGGAGTAGCTTTTTTAATAACAGAATTAGCATCTAAAATGCCGTATGCAAAATTAAAGTACCTTTCCATGGTCGCGTTTACTTTAGCGATACTCTATCCAAACTATAAGCATATAGACTCTTATAAAGTACCGACTGTTTTTAATAATGATGAAGTACAAGTGTTAGAAAAATTATCACATATAGCTAATCCAAATGATTATACTATTGCATGGTGGGATTATGGATATCCTATTCGTTATTATGCAAATACTCAAACTCTCATTGACGGTGGAAAACATAGTGGTTCTGTTAACTTTCCTGTCAGTTATATTTTAACAAAAACACAAGATGTTGCAGCAAAAATGGCTCGTTTAGATGTTGAGTATACTGAAAAAAGGCTACTACCTGAAAATAATTTTTCTTCTACAAACCTTGAACAGATAACCAAGGATTACAAATTTACAAATACTAACTTATTTTTAGACTCGTTAAAAAATGATATAAACTTACCGAAAAAAACTACTGATATTTATTTGTATTTGCCATTTAGAATGTTAAATATCTATCCAACAGTTGCATTGTTTTCAGATATAAATACCATGAATGGTGTACAGGGGCAACAACCTTTATTTTATGTAAGTAGAAATTTCCAAGATTTAGGCAGTAGATTACAGTTAGGAAATAATGTATTTTTTAATAAAGCTAATTTAACATTAACATTAGGGAATAAAACATTACCAATTAGAAGGTTTACAAAAACTGCATATAGTGCAGATCGAAAGTTACATGTTCAATCTCAACTGGTGAATTTTACTTCAAATATAAATTTAATTTTTCTTGCTTCATATAATACATTTATAGTTTTAGATGAAGCTTCATATAACTCAACATATGTACAACTGTTCTTATTAGAGAATTATGATAAAAATCTTTATGAGATGGTGATTAATACTCCAAGTGCAAAAGTATTTAAATTAAAGATATAAAGGATTAATATGGCTCATACAATTAGAAAATGTTTATTTCCGGCGGCTGGATATGGAACGAGGTTTTTACCTGCAACAAAAGCAATGCCAAAAGAGATGTTACCGATTTTGACAAAGCCACTTATTCAATACGGTGTTGAAGAGGCTATGGAAGCTGGATGTGATGTAATGGCCATCATTACCGGGCGTGGAAAACGTGCTATTACGGATCACTTTGATATCTCTTATGAGTTAGAGCATCAGATCAAAGGCTCATCAAAAGAGAAAATGTTGGATGAGATTCGGGAGATCATTAAAAACTGTACATTTACATATACACGTCAAAACGAGATGAAAGGTTTAGGGGATGCTATTTATAAAGGGAATGTACTAGTAGGATTTGCTAACCCTTTTGCAGTGATTTTAGCAGATGATCTTTGTGTGAACCCAGATGGTGACGGTATTTTAAAGCAGATGGTGGATCTTTACAACAAATATAAGTGTTGTATAGTTGCAACTATGGAAGTTCCAAATGAAGAGGTGCATAAGTATGGTGTTATTGAAGGTAGTGAGATCGAAGATGGTGTATTTATGGTTTCAAACATGGTTGAAAAACCGGATAATGACAAAGCGCCATCAAATCAGGCTGTAATAGGACGTTATATCTTAACACCGGACATTTTTGAGGTTATTCAAAATACAAAACCGGGCAAAAATGGTGAGCTACAGATCACAGATGCACTGTGTCATCAAGCTAAAAATGGGATGGTGATCGCATATCAGTTTAAAGGGAAACGTTTTGACTGTGGAAGTGTGGAAGGGTTTGTAGAAGCAACAAACTATTTTTATAATCAAGAGAAAAACTAAATTATGCATTATAAACATAATTTTAATCCAACAATTTCTGATGAAGAAATATTTGAAAAAATTTTAGATGAAAAAGAACAAATTGGGTATTATAACCTTCCACTGCAAGATACGACTCAATATAAAGAGTTTGCACAAAATGTAAAACAGACTAATATTGTTGTTATTGGTATTGGCGGAAGTACTCTTGGCACATATGCTATTTATAAATATCTAAAACATTCTAAAGAGTTGGAGAAAAAACTTTATTTTTTAGAAACAACAGATCCTATTGATATTCAATCAAAACTAGAACAAATAGAACTCACAGATACACTTTTTATCGTAATTTCAAAATCAGGGACTACTGTCGAGACAATCTCCATATTTAAGTATCTTCACTCTCTTGTAAAAATTAATAAAACTAATTGTGTAACTATTACTGAATATGATTCTAAGTTAAGAACATATGCTTATGCAAATGATATAACAAACTTTGAGATACCAAAAAATGTAGGGGGGCGTTTTTCAGTATTTTCAGCAGTTGGACTTTTGCCACTTGCTATTGTTGGATTAGATATTGATGATGTTCTTAAAGGGGCGAAGTTTGTACATGATTCATTTTTTGAGAAAAAAAGTTTTTACACAAGATTGATCAATAAAGCAAGATTTTTTATTGAGTACAAAAATAAGTTTAATGTGAATGTTGTTTTCTCATATTCTTCACGATTAGAAGGATTTAATAAGTGGTATGTACAGCTTTGGGGTGAATCTTTAGGAAAAATTGATGTTAATGGAGTACGTCAAGGTTTGACTCCTGTAGGGATTCAAGGTCCAGTTGATCAACACTCTTTTTTACAATTGATTATGGAAGGAAAGCGTGATAAAACTATTTCGTTTGTTAAGGTTGAAAACTTTTATAATCATTTGAAAATACCTGATATTACATTTGAAGGTTTAGAAGATTTAGACTATCTAAATGGATTGGAGTTCTCTGAACTTATTAATAAACAAGCAGATGCTACAATTGAGGCTATTAACAATTTACATGATATCCCTTGTGATGTGATCACTATTGACGGTATGTGTGAGAGTGCAATAGCGGCACTTATGTACGAGTATGAACTCTTAACCTCTTTATGTGCGAAGTTTATGTATATAAATGCATATGATCAGCCGGGTGTAGAAAGCGGTAAAAAGATTTTAAAAGAGAAGCTGATTAAAAGGGCTTAAATTTTCCCTTTTATTCTCTCTTTATCTAAAGTGATTATTTTTTGTAGATCTGTATCGTAAAAAGTGATTTTCTTTCTTCCGTCATAAATAATATTTCCGTGGTATGAGAATCTAGATGTTTGGAGTACTACATCCTCTTTGCTTAAAATATATGTTCCAACAGCTTTTCCTATAGGGGATATAAGTGTTGAAAAACTAAGAACAAATAAAGAACCCACAATAATAAGTGCTAATTTTATATTTGTATATAGGGTAACATAGCCTATTAAAATCGTAAAAAATAAAAAAATCCATAAACTTTGATGATCTGCAAAAAGAATGTTGTAATACAGATCAATTTCGTAGTAATCAATATAATGAAATTTAATTCCTAAAAAAAGAAAAAAATCTAATATAAATGTAAAAAACA
>JARRNV010000128.1:0-3747 GCA_037384685.1 Sulfurimonas sp. | reverse complement strand
AACTAAAGGTATCGCTCTGGTCTGTATAGCTGTGGGTTCTTTATAACCCATTTCAGTTACTGCATCAAGTAAGGGTTTAAAAACCCCAAGCTTTTCAAATGACATTGTTTACCTTTTTATTTACAATATAGATTTTATTTATAAAATGTTAACATATTAATGCTTTTATCAAGCACATATACAACTTGTGATAATTTTGTGATATAATTTCACTCACATTATTAGTGGAGGCAACTATCTTAAATTACAAGCATACTATTTCTATTACTTCACTTATAAAGTATATGTTACCGATTGCATCTCTTTGGATGCTAATAATGTTTTATCAGCAATTATATATAGCATCTGCAATAACTTTAGTCTATATATTAATCTCTTTAGTAAGTTTAATTTATTATAGCCCCTCATCTCAAATTCATATTATACGTATACAAATGGTAATGTTATTATTATTTCCTTTTTTAATGATGTGGAACTTAGGTGGTTTTGACAATGGAAGTAACATTATTATATGGTCTTTTATGGCACCTATTATGGCTCTTTTATACATTGGAAAAAAAGAATCGTTATATTGGTTTTATGCTTTTTTAATTCTCTTATTTATTTCTTTACCTTTAGAGCATCAACTTCCAAACTATAAAATATCGCACAATTTAAAAGAGATATTATTTTTTCTAAACTTAGCAGCTATACTCTCCGGTATATATTTTTTATTGAAATATTTTATCAATCATACTCAAGATGATGTAAACAACAACATCTCTTTTTTAAAAAGTTACAAATCAAGTATAGATACGAACCTTGTAGTGACAAAAACAGATTTAGCCGGTAAGATCACTTTTGCTAATCAAAACTTTTATGACATATCGGGCTACAGTGAAAATGAAGTTCTAGGTAGAAGTCACAATATTGTACGTCATCCAGATATTAGTGACAGTTTATATGAGCAAATTTGGAAAACAATCTTATCAAAACAAACATGGCATGGACAGTTAAAAAATAAGAAAAAAGATGGTTCATCGTATTGGGTACAAACAACAATTTCTCCTATTTTAGATAAAGATAACAACATTGTAGAGTTTATTGCAATACGTTATAACGTTACAGAACTTTTACAAAAACAAGAAAGTTTAACAAAACTTCTATACACAGATACACTTACAGGTCTTAAAAACAGAAAAGCTCTCATTCGAGATAAAAATAAAAACAAACAAAACTCTTTAGTACTTATAAATATAGATAACTTTAGTCAAATTAACAATCTCTACGGAGAATCGTTTGGAGATAAAGTGCTTTTAGCATTTAGTCAAATTGTGAATTTTGCTGTTGAACAAAGAGACTCATGTGAACTTTACAAACTTGCCGGCGATGAGTTTGTAGTTCTCTCTGTTGAACGTAATGAGAATGAATTAAAATCAAATATAGAGAATATGATTCGCTATCTAAACGATACGCCGCTCATTATTAATGAACAAGAGATCAGTTTAAGTATATCTGTCGGTATATCTTTAGAAGAGAATGAAAGTTTATTAGAGACCTCAAGTATGGCTTTAAAACATGCTAAACGAGTTGGCAAGCATATTGTGATCTATTCAGATGAAGTATCACTCAACCAAGAGTATGAAAATAATATTAAGTGGGTTAAAGAGATTCGAGATGCTATAAAACAAGATAGAATTTTACTTTACT
Source organism: Sulfurimonas sp. (assembly GCA_037384685.1). Taxonomy (GTDB): domain Bacteria; phylum Campylobacterota; class Campylobacteria; order Campylobacterales; family Sulfurimonadaceae; genus Sulfurimonas. Next base: position 2,058 of record JARRNV010000128.1, on the reverse strand, counting down.
ACCAAGCTATTAAAGATAATGTTTCTGATGAAATAAACAAATATGAGACTCTTATAAGACTTCTAGACAGTAATGGAAATATAGTCTCTCCTCAAAACTTTTTAGAGATTGCAAAAAAATCTAAACTTTATAAAGAGTTAACAAAAATTGTCATTAGTAAAAGTTTTGAATTTTTTCATGATAAAGAGTATATCTTTTCAGTAAATATTACAATTGAAGATATTCTTGATCCGTATATAAACAAATATATTATCGATGCACTTAAACAATATAATATAGGACAAAGAGTATGTTTTGAAATTGTTGAAACCGAAAGCATACAAAAATTTGATGTTATTGAAAAATTTATTAATGAAGTGAAATCGTATGGAGCAAAAATATCTATCGATGATTTTGGTACGGGTTATTCTAACTTTGAGTATTTAATGCGCCTTCAAGCTGACTATATAAAAATAGACGGAAGTATTATAAAAAATATAGTAAATGACAAAAAATCGGCACTTATTACCTCAATCATTGTTTCATTTGCAAAAGAGATGAATATGAAGACTATTGGTGAGTTTGTTGAGAACGAAGATATTGATAAAAAACTAAAAGAACTTGGCGTTGACAAATCTCAAGGTTACTTTATAGAGAGACCTAAAGAAAAATTATAAAAATCTGAGTATAATTAAACAAAAATATTAAGTTTAACTATATGCTCAGAAAAACCCTTAAAAATACAACGAAAAATAAAAAACTAAATGATTTTATAAAAAAATATAAGATTCCTCGTGAGTACCTCTCCGGAAATAGAAAAATGATCTCTCGTGGAGTTTTTCTAGGACTTTTTATAGCTTTTATCCCTATGCCTATGCAGATGGCTGCAGTACTTCTATTTGTACCTTTTTTCCGCTTTAACGTTCCGATTGCACTTGCTATGTGTTGGTTGAGTAATCCACTTACAATGCCACCGATGTATTATATGGAATATTTAACAGGTTCTTTTCTTTTGGGAATTCAACCCCAACCGGTTGAGCTAACGTTAGAATGGTTTTCAAATAATTTAGACGATATCTTTATTCCGCTTTATTTTGGAACGGCACTATATTCTATTTTTGGATCACTTATTGGATATTTTGTAGTAAATCATTTTTGGAAAAGTTCGGTTCATAAAGAGAAACAAGCTCGTAAAGAAAAATAGTATCTATTTTTTCAATGCTTTAAAAACTAGATAAACACCTAAAAGGATAAATGGTATACTCAGCATTTGTCCTGTAGAGAGTAGTGTATCTGCTGCATAGTCAGCTTGTCTCTCTTTTACAAATTCAACTAAAAAACGAACAATAAAGACGAGAACTAAAAAAAGCCCAAAGAAAAAACCGTCTTTAAATCTATTGCGAAATTTAATATAAATAATAAAAAGAACTACTGCAATTACAAGATAAGAAAATGCTTCATAGAGTTGTGCAGGATGACGAGGTAAATTATCTACTCTTGAAAATACCACTGCCCATGAAACATCTGTCACACGACCTAAAATTTCAGAATTCATAAAATTTCCAAGACGAACAAAAAATCCAAAAACTGCAGTTGGAATTGCTATTTTGTCCAAAAACCATAAAAGGTTTAAAGAGTGTTTTCGTTTATAGAGATATATACCGATAATAGCACCCAAACCACCGCCATGTGATGCGAGTCCACCTTTATGAACATATAATATTTCTAAAGGATGTGCAAGGTAATAGTTAGGTTCATAAAACAAACAATGCCCAAGTCTAGCACCAACTACTATTCCTATAACTACATATAAAAATATAGCATCAAGCTGTTCTTGATCCTTTTTTTCATATTTATATATCCATTTAGTTATTTCTAAACCAGAAAGTATGGCAGCTGCAAAAAGTATTCCGTACCAGTACACGTGAAAATTGCCGAAAGAGAAAGCTATTGGATTAGCATTCCAGACAAAATATTCCATTATTTTTTTAATGCCTCAGCAATCAACTCAATAGGGTTTTTAAAGATAGTTTTTTCATTTCCTGCATAACTCATAGAAGCATTTATCTGCATACGACA
>JARRNV010000127.1:0-5485 GCA_037384685.1 Sulfurimonas sp. | reverse complement strand
TGTAGATATAAATCCTTACAGTTTAATCCCTGGAGAGAAGTTACAAATCGGTGAAACACTCTTTGAAATCACACAAAACTGTACACTTTGTAAAGGTTTATCAAGTGTAAACTCTAAACTTCCTAAAGTTTTAAAAAATGACAGAGGGATCTTCGCAAAGGTGATTAGTGGAAAATCTGAAATAAAAATTGGAAATGTGATAAAAATTTAATATTATTAATTTTATTTATATCAAAAAAATGTTACAGTATGTTTAGAATCGATTATACAGGGGGCTTATATGGCTAAAATAAATACTTTTATCTTGGTAGTTTTTACTGCATTCTTTTTATCTGGATGCGCAAAAGAAGTTGCTTTAAAAGAGACAAAAAGTGTACAAGATGTACAGGTGTTTACAGCTAACAATAGTGAAGGAAAAATTACACCAAGAACCATTGAAGACTCTTTTATAGAATCGGGATTAGAAGTACCCGGCAATAATAATATGAATAAACCGTTTTCGCAAAGATTTGGAAGCGTTCATTACAAAGTTTACAATTTAGCAATGTATCAAGATCCAAAGTTAAGTCTTACCCTTGTAAAAAAATATCCTCAGTTTGGAGCCTTAATACCTCTTACTATGTCAATTTGGTCTGAAGGTGAGACTATAAATATTTCAACATTGACAATTGCCGGCATGGCTAGAGCTACAGGGATCCCTGCAAATGATCCTGATCTAATTACTTATGGAGAAAAGATTCATAAAGCACTTAAAGCAGCTCTTATAAATGGTGAGTTCAAAACGCTTAACTACCATACAGCCCCTAGAGATAAAACATTAGCAACTAATTTTGTCTTTAAGATTGACTTAGATGGAAATACTCCAAGTGACTGGAAAGAAGATGCAGAATCTGAATTTGAAGCAGAGATGGAACCGTTGGGATTTTTATTTCCAAACTATACAAATCTACAAGAAGAGTTATTCGATGATGATGGATACAAAAAGTATGATTTCTACGATACATACTCTATTTGTAAATTTGACGTAATTTATCCCGTATCTAAATTACACCCTGAAGCTGGAGCATGGGCACCTTGTTCATTTTATTTTTATAAAATAAAAGGGGAGAATAAAGTGCATGTCGGCTGGCTTTCTGTTGAAAACTGGATCACATCACTCAACATTCAAGATAAAGAATCAACACAGCCCCTTAGAGAAGCTCAAGGGATGATCGAGGAGATCTTAAATGAGATGTTTAAATAATACAAAGGATACCCTGTGAGTTTAAAAAGTTTTTTTACAGAGTACGGAGAAAAAGTCCCCGGTTACGATATAACAGTTGTTAATGAAAGAGAAACAAGAGCTGCCGCAGGAATACTTAGTACTTTAGGGATGATCGTAATTTTTGTTGGTATTGGATATAACCATGTTATAGTTGCACAAGTTTATTTGACATTTTTATTTATCGATTTTTGTATCAGAATAATCACTCCAAAATACTCCCCATCTTTACTTTTGGGAAGATATATGGTTCGTAATCAAAAACCTGAGTATGTCGGTGGCATGCAAAAACGGTTTGCTTACACACTTGGCTGGCTTATCTCTCTACCTTTAATGTGGTGGTTTGTTCTACACTGGGAGCTTACTTTTTATAAAGTTATGCTTTGTGTTTTATGTTTATTACTTACATTTTTAGAAAGTGCTTTTTCAATATGTGTAGGATGTATCATATATAAATGGATCGTCAGAGAAGATCCTAGATACTGTCCAGGTGGAACATGTGAAATACGTACAAAAGATCCTATTCAAACATTTAGCCCTATACAGGCAATTATTGCCACAACTGCAGCAATAGGTCTTGTTATAGGTACTTATCTTTTCTTGGCATATGAACAACCAAAAACATTCTTTGGAGAGTTCTTGCACGAGGCAGTATTAACAAAAGCACAACTGCAAAAAGAGAAAGATGCTGCATTTGAAAAAGAGATGCAAGCAGAATTTGGGGATGATGAATAATCCCTAGATTCTCTCTAGTTATAATACTTACGTACACCTTCCATATTTGAACCCATATTAAGTAAAACCATGTCCGCTATCACCAAAGCTGCCATCGCTTCACACACAATGGTCCCGCGAATTGCTACACATGGATCATGACGCCCTTTTAAAGAGAAATCAACCTCTTCATTTTCAGTTGTTACAGTATGCTGTTCTTGAAAAATCGATGGTGTAGGCTTAAAATATACATTTAAAACAATATCATCGCCATTACTGATACCGCCTAAAATTCCACCTGCATGATTTGATTCAAAACCATTAGCACGTATTTGGTCGTTGTTTTGGCTTCCTGTGCTTTTAGCACTTAAACAGCCATCACCTATCTCTACTGCTTTTACAGCGTTTATACCCATCATAGTATCTGCTAAAACACCATCAAGTTTATAATACATCGGTTGACCGAGTCCAATTGGTGCATTTTTTATAAGAACACGACTTACACCACCAACAGAATCATGTCTGTTTTTGGCTTCTAAAATAGCATCCTTTTGTGATTGTTCCACATCAGCATCAAGTGCATAGATAATGCTATCTTTCACACCGCTATAGTTAAATTTCTCAGCTTTTATACCTGCAACTTCACTTATACCACTAAGCACTTCAACACCTAACTCTTTTAACATCAGTTTAGCAATAGCTCCAGCAGCTACACGTGCTGCCGTCTCTCTTGCCGAGCTTCTGCCTCCACCACGATAATCTCTTAAGCCATACTTGTGAAAATAGGTAAAATCAGCATGCCCCGGACGAAAAACATCTTTTATATTTGAATAATCTTTCGATTTTTGATTTGTGTTGTAGATCACCATTGCGATTGGAGTTCCAGTAGCTTTTCCCTCAAAAACACCACTGAGTATCTCTACTTTGTCAGCCTCTTTACGTGCTGTTTCAAACTCACTCTTACCCGGTTTTCTACGATCAAGTTCGCTCTGAATAAATGTTTCATCGATCTCTAATCCGGCAGGTATACCGTCAAGTATACACCCAAGAGCTGTTCCATGTGATTCGCCAAATGTTGAAAATCTTAATTTCTGTCCAAAACTATTCAATTATTTTTCCTTTTTTAACATCTCTACTGCCAGCTTAGCTGCTTCTTGCTGTGCTATCTTTTTACTTTTCCCTATAGCCCTTGCATACTCTTTATCTTCAATATAAACACCCACTTCAAACTCTTTTTTGTGATCAGGCCCACGTGATGCAACTACTTTATACTCCGGTGTTATTCCAAAACGTGCCTGCGTTAACTCTTGCAATGTAGTTTTAAAATCTCTAAACAATGAATCGAGTGAGATCTCTTCATGATTCTCTTCAATCAGTTTGATCGATATCTCTTGGACTTTTGCTAATCCTGCTTCAAGATAGACAGCCCCCATAATAGCTTCAAAAGCATTTGAAAGCAATGACGATTTTTCTCGCCCACCATTATTATCCTCAGCATTTGATAAAAGTATATAGTCACCTAAATTAAGTGCTCGTGCCAGTTTGTCAAATCCTGTTTCATTCACAAGTGATGCACGAATTTTAGAAAGTTTTCCTTCATCTGAGTTTCTAAACTTTCTAAAAAGATACTCCCCTACAACAAGATCTAAAACTGCATCACCAAGAAACTCTAAACGCTCATTATCGTAGGGCTGCTTATAACTTTTATGTGTCAGCGCTTCGATAATGAGATTTTTAGATCATCGCAACGCTCATTTTCAATATGACCGTCATGCCCCCTTACCCAAGTAGCATGAATTTTATGTTGCGCAGAAACTTCAATGTACTCTTTCCAAAGATCGGGATTTTTTACTTTTTTGAAATCTCTTTTTATCCAACCATCAAGCCACTCGTTAATCCCTTTCACAACATAAGAAGAATCACTTATGATCTCTACATCACAAGGTTGTTTAAGTGCTTTTAAACCCTCTATAACACCTCGAAGTTCCATTCTGTTGTTTGTGGTATGTTCTTCACTCCCTACGATCTCTTTTTCTTTATCACCGTAACGAAGTATCGTTCCAAAACCTCCCGGTCCCGGATTGCCTAATGCACTGCCATCACTGAAAAGAGTTACTTTCTTCACTAAATTCCCTCATATAATCACGACTAAGTGCGATCTCTGTTGTTGCACTGTCAATTGCATGACAGGCACTACAACGATGAAAAGCAAATGGATAAGTTCCTTTACAACTTGAACACACATACTCAAAGCTGAGTGTTGCATTTGCTTTTCTCTCTAATTTGATCAAAACATCAAATTCAAAAGTTGAACTTGATTTTGCTAAATTCACATCACCTCTAGCACTATAAAGTTCGCGTAAATAGCCACTTTGTGAAATTATATCTAAATTAAGCTCGCGGGGATTTAAATTCCATAATACCTGCACCAAAACAGCACTTTTTGAATGATCTAAATTTTCCCAAGCAAGTTTTGGATCTGTTTTAAACAAATACTCAAAGATCATATAGATAAGATTATGGTGCTCTTTATAAATTGCTAAAAGTTTTTCACATTTTAGTTCCTCTGAGAGTTTTGGATCATTTAATATACTTAATGCTTGTAAATACTCACTATCAAGTGCTACATCTTCTCCCAGCTCATCTAAAGGCTCTAAAACCTCCTTAGCTGACTTATAATCTCGCATATGTTCATATACCAACAAAAGATAATTAAGTGCCTCAGGAGTACGAGGATATTTTTTTAAGATCTCTAAAAATATCTGTTTTGAACGTTCTAAAAAACCGGCACGAAAGTATGTTTTTCCAAGTAAAAACATTGTCTTTTTCGCATCTGACTCTTTACTCACTTCAAGTATCTCATTATATATCTCTATCGCTTTTTCATAATCCCCGTTTTTATAATAGGAGTTTGCCAAAAGTAACCATGATTTTTGCGATAAAGCACCACTAGAGATAAGAACTTTAAGTTCATTTTTTGAAGGCAGCGCACGAAATTGTTTTACGAATCTATCTATATCTTTGTTGTCTTCTTTACGCCTATATCTTCCCCACCAGTAAGAGATAAAAGTGATCACAAAGATAATCGAAAAAAAGATAATAATAGAGAAAAGTGGATCACGAAACTCTATAAAGAAGCTGCCCATTTAATACACCACAATACCATAATCATTTTTTAAATTGTAAAAAGTACACTCAGGAGTGATCTCTAAATCTTTCATTCTTCCTAACTGAATAAGCGCATTTCTCGGCACTATAATTCCATTCTCTTTAAAAAACTTTTTAATATTTACGAACTTTACATCTTCTACAAATTTATATTCAAACTCGTTATGAAGTTTCATTTTATCTGTTAAAAAGAGATGCTCGTTTACGTGAAGTTGATCAGAAGCGTATTTAATCGGGAGATATCCTGAAAGATCTGTAAGTATCTCTTCAACGTGCTGATATTTCTGGGGAAGCGTATTTTTTTCAATAAAGATATATTTGTTATTTAATTTAAGTGTAGAG
>JARRNV010000126.1:0-3781 GCA_037384685.1 Sulfurimonas sp. | reverse complement strand
TCCTCCACTCATTCCAACGAGGACTTTTTTCATAATACTTTAACCTTTAATAATCACAATTTTGAAATTATAGCAGATTTAAATATATGAAAAACTTATTCTTTTAATTTATTTAATCTCTCTTTTTTTGTACCTATTGCTGTTATTTGAACACCAAAGTTTCCGTCCACTATCACTACTTCACCTTCAGCAATAACATGATTATCTACTAAAATCTCCAAAGGGTCATTTGCTAATTGATTTAACTCAATTACAGAACCTATATCCATATTAAGTACATCTTTAAGCAACATTTTTTTCTTACCTATTCTTACTTTTACCGGTAATTTAACATCCATAATTAATGAGATGTTATTCATCTCTTCATCTGAAAGTTTTAATTTACTATCACCGCAAGGAGCTACTGTATGTGGAGTATTTGTATGTCCTTCTGAAGAAACTAACGGAGCACTCTCTTCCTGAGTAGTGCCGTATAATTTGTCATTTAGTTTTTGATCAATAATAAACATTAAAAGTGAATTTAGAGTTCCTAAAGAAAACTTATACACATACATTTTGCTAAACTGCTCTAAACTAACTTCTTCACTTTCACCAATTAGTTCAAGGTTTTCAACACTAAACGATAGTACAGGTAACTCTTTTTGAGCAGAAAGTGTATTGGCGATAGCTCCAAAAATATTTGAAACTATCTCTTTAGTAGCATCTATATCATCATCATTGACATCTTCTCTGTCACTTGCTTCTTCTCCCATCATCATGTCTGATAAAGATGCAGCTAAATTTGGAGGAAGTGCTATCATAGCATCTGCTTCTAAATCGCCACTTATCTTTAATCTTACCAATACAATAGGTGGAACTATATTAGAAATAATACTTAATTCTTGTTCCTCTTTTAACTCCAATGTTGGAGCTGAACCTACAAGTGCCTCTATCGTAGCAACTGTTTCATCTTCAAAAAGTTTTATAAAGTCACTCATCTAATCCCCTTTTATCCTCTTCATTTTCCTCTAATAAGTCATATTCATGATCTTCTTCTTTATGAATGATGTCTCTTACTCCAGAAATTTTATCGTGTCTTTGACGCTCTAAATTTTCCAATGCATATTTTACTTCATCTTTTTCTGTTTCTATAATTTCAATAACATTAATAGACTTTCTAAATCTTCGAAGTCCTATTTCACCTTTAAATCTATCTTTTCCATCAACAGAAACAGTAACTATATCATCTGCCGGACTTGAAAGACGTAAAACATCTCCAATCTTAAGATCTAGAATTTCGCTCATAGAAAGGTTTGCTTCTCCAAGAATCGCTTCAATATTCACTTTTGCACCACCAAGAAGAACTTTTAATTCTGTATTTCTTGATTTTTTAGAACTTGTCTCGTTTAACATAAGATCACGAGAAGCCAATTTTGGAAGCACAGGCTCTAGTGATATAACAGGATAACAGATATTCATCATCCCTGAGCTGTGACCAATAATTATCTCCATTACAACCATAACTACGATCTCGTTTTGGGCAACGATTTGTACAACATTTGGACTTGATTCTTTTGACTCAATTGTTGGGTATACATCCATAACTGGTCCCCAAGCTTCTTTTAATGTACTCATCATTACACGTAAAATAGTTTCAAAAAGAGATAGTTCAATGTCAGAAAACTCTCTAGTTGAATCAAAAGGTTCACCTTTTCCACCAAGTAATCTATCGAGCATTGGAAATGCTATTGAAGGATTGATCTCTATAACACCACTTCCCTCTAATGGTTTCATTGAAAAAACATTAAAGCTTGTTGGATTTGGTAGTGACATCAAAAACTCACCGTATGTCATCTGATCAACTGAATGAAGTTGAATCTCTACAATACTTCTCATTATTGATGAAATTTGAGATGCTAAACTTCTTGCCATCTTATCGTGCACACCACGAAATGCACGAAGTTGTTCTTTAGAAACCCTGTTTGGACGTTTGAAGTCATAAAGAGTTACCTGACGTTGAGGGATTAAGTTCTCTTCACCCGATTCAAGGACATCATCTCCCTCATCCTCAACAACATCTAAAAGTGCGTCTATCTCTTCTTGGGAAAGTATATCTGCCATACTACGCTCCTATACTCTCTTTAATTTTATGTAAAACAGATTTATGAATTTGAGAAATTCTCGACTCTGTTATATTAAGAACTTCACTGATCTCTTTTAGTGTCAGTTCTTCAAAATAATATAACTGAATAATCATCTGCTCTCTCTCTTTGTAACCTGAGAGTACATTTTTAATAACTTCAATAAGTTCCTCTTTTTCAACTTGTGCTAATGCTGCACCCTCATCACCAACTTGGAGTTGGTCATGAAGAGGCATCACTGTATAAATATTTGAAGCTACCCGTGCTTCATGAACTTTTTCTATATCCTCATCTAAAATTTTTGCAAGTTCCTTATCTGAGGGTTCTTCATCATGTGTTAATCTGTATTCTTCTGTAGCATGCTCGATCGCTTTTACAAGTTTTCTATTTGCACGACTTAAAATATCTAAACTTCTTAGATAATCAAGCATTGCTCCATATACACGTTTTTTAGCATAACCCCAAAAGTTGTCGTTTAGTGTATCGTCATAACGACGCGCTAGTTTAATCAACTCTTCTGTACCGATGGCAGAAAGATCAGAATATTCAATAGAACTTGGTAATCTTTCTTTAAGTCGAAATGCCATTGCTTTAACTGCAGGTAAATATTGAATTGCCAACTGGTCTTCGCGATGTTTTAGATCTTCTGTATACGCATTTGGTATCTTAGATTCTGTCCTGCAACATCTTCAGAATTCATTTTTATAGCATAATCAGTCAATTTACATGCTGAATCTATGAGCTTTTCACGCTTATTAATCTCTTTTACAAAGATATCCAACTCTTTTTCATGATCATCTTTTGGAAAATGATATGCTCGTATACTCACAGTTTTATAATAAAGAGCTACTATGATATGAGAAAAAAGATAAAAGAAGATAGTTATAAAAAATGTATATGTAAGCAGTCCACCGGCATCAAAAGATTTTAAAATACCAAAAATAATCCCTACGAAAAAACCTTGAACTGTAAAAAAATATACAAAATTTTCACCTAGCATATCAACTCCACTCTTTATTAAAAATGGTCCATCAAACGTTTAAACAGACCACTAAGACCACTCTCAGCAGATTTTACGAGCACATTTCGTTCCAGCTTTGAAATAAGTTTTTCTATAATTAACTCTATATCTTTAGTAGCCTGAGCTGATGGATATAAAACTGAAAATAGTGCTCTTTGTTTAACGGCAGATGAAACTTTTATATCATTATTTATTTTTCCTAAGAGTTGTAAGTTTAAATTACCGCCAATATTAGCAAGTGCTACTTTTTTTATCTTCTCAAATACACCAACTGCCTCTTTTTCGCTTTTAACTTGGTTCATAATCATATTTATGTCATCTCTAAGTGTTGCAATGGTTTTAATGGTAGCATAAGCATCTGTAATTGCTGCAGGATCAGGTACGGTTACTACTATTACATCATCAGCAGCATTTAAAAACATCTGTATATGTTCCCCTATTCCAGCCCCTGTATCTATGATCATTACATCAAGTTTATCTAATACTTGTGCCTCTTCCATAAAACGCTCAAAAAGTGCACTATCAGAGTACTTCAAAATCTCATCACCACTTTCACCGGGAATAAGAATTAAATTACGCGTGATTGGAATTAAAATATCAGAGACTGTTGCTTCCCCTTTAAGTACATGTAAGATGTTTT
>JARRNV010000125.1:0-6204 GCA_037384685.1 Sulfurimonas sp. | reverse complement strand
GAGCGCAAAAAGTTGATTTTAAAGATTATGTATTTGTGCCTGAAAACTATGAAGGTGTAGCGTATCTTCTTTATTTTATTGGTATCCCTTATATAAGTGGTGCAATCTTTTTATTTTTGTTTATCGCCGGTGGTGATTATGACAACTTTATGCTGCTTGATTTAAACTCTTTTCTTGTTGTCTGGCTCATAGGGTATGAGATAGTTGCAGCATTTTTATTATTTTGGATCTTTATAATGTTCTTACAATATGAAAAAGGGGATGATGAGGATCCGTACGGATTTGGATGAGAAACTATCTCATCCTTTCCTCTTTAGGTGCATCTTTAGGAACAAGCCCATATTTTGAAAGATCTATATATATCTCTTTTCTTTTATCTTTAAGCAGTTTTTGCATTACAGGATTTCTATCCATTTTATACATTTCTGTTTTTATAACATTGCCTTGATGATCGTAGTATTTTTTTAGTCCCACTTTGTAATTGTTTTTGTAGTAAACTTCAGAGGAAAGGAATCCATCTATATCCCATTCCTTCATAACACCTTCACGTCTCCCCATCTTATAATTGACAGTTGAACCAAGCATTCCATTGTCATAAAATATTTTTTGTATGCCGTCTTTTTGTCCATCTACGTACTGAACAACTAGTTTTTTAGCACCATTATCATAAAATGATGTATATAATCCATTCTCTTTATTGTCAATAAAGTTCACTTGCGATTTGATTTTGCCTTTATCAGTGTACCAGTATGTCATACCGTTTCTCTTACAATTTTTGTAAGTAGACTTTTGAGCATGATCTTTGACAATATATTCACTCGGATCTGAACAGTAGAACTGCGTATCGATTGCAAATACAGTACTTGTAATTAATGCTAAAGAGATATACTTAAACATAACAATTCCTTATAAGATATTAGTGCTAAAATGATAACACAAAATTGTTACTTTTTCATCACGATAATTCGGTAGCTCTTTTATATGCAGCTTCTATAGCATCTATACAGGAGTTTCTAACATTCCCTTTTTCAAGTGCTGCATACCCTGCAGCAGTTGTTCCTCCAGGGCTCATAACACCATCTTTTAGTAGTGCAGGATGAACTTCATTAATAAGTTTTCCAAATCCGCCGAATAGGCCACGCATAATTGCCATCGCATCATCACGTTTTAATCCTTGCTTTACAGCTCCGTCTGCTAAAGCTTCTGCAATAAGTGCTAAATATGCAGGTCCGCTTCCTGCAAGTCCAGTAGCAATATCAAGCTCTTTTTCACTTCCTAACCATACCGTCGGTCCAATAGAATTAAAGATCTCTAAAGCTGTATCTTTAAAATCTTCATCGCCTGTTAAAGTTGTCATGGAATGGTGTACTGAAGCTGCTAAATTCGGCATAGTGCGAACAACTGCATTCGTATTGAAATTGCTTTTTATTTTTTCAATTGTACTACCTGCAAGAACCGAACAGATAACTTTTGCTTTACCGTTTAGTTGTTTTGAAACCTCTTCAATGTTATAAGGTTTTACACATAAAATAAGTATTTTATCTTCAATGTTAAAATCTTTCATTAAAGCTTTTTGTACTGAAATACCTAAATCCTGTTCAAATTTTTCAAGTTTTGACATATTACGACCGACAACTTCTATTTTGTATCGCTCTTTTAGACCTTGAGCAATACTAAATGCCATATTTCCATTTCCAATAAAAGTTACCGTTTTCATAATTTCGCCCTCAAAATTTTTTATGTTATTATAACATTAAAATAAGCAAGGGATATTTTATGGAACAATTTTTACAAAATGCAAAAGATGGCAGTAGAGTTTTAAATAAGTTAAGCGGTAAAGAGAAAAATAGAATTTTAAAAGAGATGGCGGCAGCTCTTCGTGCAAATACGATGAATTTAATTGAGGCAAATGCCAAGGATATGGCAAGTGGAAAAGAGAATCAGCTCTCATCTGCACTTATGGATCGTCTATTTTTAGATGAAGGCAGAATTGAAGGGATGGCTGTAGCGATTGAAGAGATCGCAGCATTAAAGGAACCAACAGGAAGAGTACTTGATGGATGGATCACTGAAACAGAGTTAAAGATAGAAAAAGTCTCAATTCCAATAGGTGTAATTGGAATCATTTACGAATCTCGTCCTAATGTAACGAGTGATACAGCTGCACTTTGTTTTAAAAGCTCAAATGTGTGTGTCCTCAAAGGTGGGAAAGAAGCAGAAAATTCAAATCAGGCTATAGCGCAGATTCTTCAAGCAGTTTTAGAGAAAAATAATCTTCCAAAAGAGTTAATCTCACTCTTGCCAGATAGCTCACGTGAGGGGGTTGCAAAACTTATTAAAATGGATAAGTATGTTGATCTTATTATTCCTCGCGGTGGTGAAGCACTCATAAAATACGTAAGTGAAAATGCAACTGTTAGTGTAGTAAAACACGATAAGGGTTTATGTCATACGTATATTGACAGTGATGCAGATATTCAAAAAGCATTAGTTGTTACTGTAAATGCAAAGTGTAGAAGAACAGGAATTTGTGGAGCAATGGAAACATTACTTGTAAATGAAAACATAGCACAAGAGATATTGCCACAATTACAAGAAAAATATGCACAGTTTGGAACGCTTTTAAAAGGGTGTGCAAAAACACAAGCAATTATAAATGTAGAAGAAGCGACAGAGGAAGATTATGATACTGAATACTTGGATAATATTCTCTCGATTAAAGTTGTAGCAGATGTTGATGAAGCTGTGGCACATATAGAGCAATATGGTTCAGCACATTCTGATGCAATTATTACAGAAAATTACACTAATGCTGAACAGTTTTTAAATGGTGTAGATTCTGCTTGTGTGTACTTGAATGCTTCAACACAATTTACTGATGGTGGTGAATTTGGTTTTGGTGCAGAAGTTGGAATTTCAACAAATAAACTTCATGCACGTGGTCCTATGGGGATCGAAGGTTTAACAACATACAAGTATAAAATTTATGGAAAAGGGCAGGGAAGATAAGAGAGTATCTATTTTTGATACTCTTTGATATCTTCAAGTAGAAGTTTTAAGTGGTATTGGTATTGTTGCATAAGTGTAAGGTAACTTTTTTCTTGAGTATCTGAAAGTGAATCTTTAATTTGTGTTGCAACGTTATGAAGTTTTTGTGCTCCAATATTTGCCGATACACCGACAATATCAAGTAATAATTTATCCGCTTTTTTTAACTCTCCCGCTTCTAACATAGCAATCAGTGTTTCATCAGAATTACTATATGTTTGTAAAAATTCACTTAAAATTTCATGGTAAAAAGTTTCATCTCCACCACAGATATCTAAACCTTTTTCACCATCAAGCTCTTTTGTAGAGATAACATTTATGCTATCTGCATCATTTTCTTCATTTTCGTCTTCTTCACTACTATACGCATATAATATATCATAGAGGGCATCCATTTTTAATGGTTTTTCAAGATGCTCAGACATCCCTGCTTCAGTCATTTTACGGATGTCATCAGCTGCGGTATCACCACTAAGTGCTACAACAACGATATGGTCATACTCACTTATACTTTTAATAGTACGTGTTGCTTCAAAACCATCTACACGAGGCATATGTGCATCCATTAAAATTATACTAAAGTCTACATCTTCTTTTAAAATATCTCCTCTTCTGAACCCATTCCTTGAGGTTCTGTATCCATTACATCAAGAGTTTCTTGTGGAGTTACTTCATCTTGTGTTTCATCGTATTCATCTTGTAAAAGTTGTGCTTTATTTTCTTCCGAGGATGTATCTGTATCTAACAGATCTTCGACAACATTTTCTGAAGAACTTTTTTTACTGATTTTATAAATAACTAAACCTATAAGAAGTACTACTGCTAAGGCAATACCAAGGATGTCTATATTATTAAGTAACTCTTCTAACATTTTTATCTCTTTTTTGTTAAGTTGTCTAATAGTACACTAACTAAAATTAAAGATAAATTATTTTCTTATCACATCGCTTTACAATTTTGAGGTATAATCTTAAGAGATAATCATAGAAGGAAAAACTTGGAAAATATTCCACATATCCCCGTTTTATATAGAGAAGTTGTGAACACATTTGATGATATTAAAGATGGAATTATCATAGATTGCACAATGGGATATGGGGGACACTCTAGTCTAATTTTAGAAAACAACCAAAATATAAAACTTATAGCTATCGATCAAGATCAAACAGCTATAGAGTTCTCAACTAAAAGACTTGAAAAGTACGGCGATAGAGTAGAGATAAGAAAAGGGCGTTTTTCTAATGTAATACAAGAGATTTTAAAAGAGTATAATAAAGAAGATATAAAAGGTGTTTTAGCAGATATAGGTGTTTCCTCTTTGCAGCTCGATCAAAAAGAACGAGGCTTTTCTTATGAGAGTGATAATTTAGATATGAGAATGGATAAAGATGCTCCTTTAAGTGCATCTAATGTCGTAAATGAGTATTCTCAAAACGATTTAGAGATGATACTTCGTGAATACGGAGAGATGAGAAACTATAAAAAACTAGCATCTGTTATTATGCAAAACAGACCGTTTCATTCAGCAAAAGAGTTAAGTGAAAAGTTAAATCCATATTTGCCTAAAGGGAAAAAGATACATCCTGCTACTTTGTTGATGCAGGCAATTCGTATAGAGGTCAATGATGAGCTTGGGGAGTTGAAAAATTTATTGCAAGCATTAGAAGATGCAAAACTTCCAGATGCAAAAGTAGCAATTATTTCATTTCATTCATTGGAAGATCGTATAGTAAAACAAACATTTGCTGTATGGGCAAAGAGTTGTATATGTCCACCTCAAGCAATGCGTTGTGAATGTGGTAATAACCATAACTTAGGAAAAATTTTGACAAAAAAACCTCTCACTGCACAGAGTGATGAACTCAAATCTAATGCAAGAAGCAGAAGTGCAAAACTCCGAGTTTTTCAAATGGATTTATGATGAATGAAAAAACAGAACTTTTAGAAGAGTATGATAATTTAATTAAAGTCAAACAAAAACTAGACTTTAATTATTTTTTGTATATGCTTTTGGTTATAACTTTTATAGCGATGTTTGCATTTCCAAAAATATATATAAACCAACAAATCTATTACACAAGTAGAGATATTGCTAAACTGCAGGTTGAATATGAAACTCTGCAAGAGGAAAACAAGCTTATTCGCACTTCAGTTGAATCTATAAAGTTCAAAAATCAAGTTTTAGATACTATGTTTTAGTTAAGGAATTATTTTGATACGTAATCTTATAAGGTTTGCAATAGAAAAACCGCTACTTAACCATATCCTTTTAGGGTTTATTTTTATGCTCTCTATTTTTGCGTATATTAATATACCTAAAGAGATATTCCCACCGATGAATATGGATAAAATCGTTATAACAGGTGGATATTCCGGGACTTCTGCAGATGTTCTCGATAAAATGGTTGTACAGACTATTGAAGACGATATGCAAAACATTGACGATCTTGAGGATATAAAAAGCAACATCAAAAACGGTGCTTTTACAATTATGGCCGACATTAAGCCCGGTTCAGACAATATACTTGTACTCAATGATGTAAAAGATATTGTCAGCGGTGTGAAAAAAGATCTTCCCGCAGACATGAATGAGCCTATTGCCAAGATCCAATTACATGCCTTTCCTCTTGCACTCATTGCACTTTCCGGCGATGTTTCAAAAAAAGAGCTTTTAGTAAAAGCTGATGAATTAAAGTCGGAACTTTCAAAGTTTAAAGATCTAAGTGATATTACTATTCGCGGTGATGCCGATGAAGAACTTGATATAGTACTTAATAATGAAAAAATACGTGCTTACGGGTTGCAACCAGCACTTGTTGTTGCAGCTATTGGAAACATAAGTTCTATATTTCCAATAGGTACGATCAAGCAGCAAGCTAACCACCTATATATTTCAACTTTTAATGGAGAAAAGACTAAAAAAGGTGTTGAAGATACACTTATAGATGTCGGTGGGAAAAAAATAAAGATCGGTGATATCGCAGATGTATCATTTACATTGAGTGACGAAGCTGAGCTCTCACACTATAACGGTGTGCGAAATGTCTCTGTAAATGTAACTAAAAGTAAAGATGGAAATGCTATAGAACTTGTAAAACAGATCCGTGGATTACTTAAAGAATTACATAAGAAAAATCCTACTTATAACTATGACGT
>JARRNV010000124.1:0-4241 GCA_037384685.1 Sulfurimonas sp. | reverse complement strand
TACCACATCTAGATAATTAAACTCTACGATCCCATTTTCAAATGTTCCTAAAAACTCAGATAACGGATCGTAGAGTATGATTGAGGGTAGTGTTGAGAAAAAGTCTGGATATTTCATATTGCTATCCAAGTGAACAGGGACTAAGCCCGGATTTAAAAAACATAGCAGTTACTGTATCCATAGATTGAATATGAGAACTCAGCCATTGTGGAAGTGTAGTCTCAAAATAATTTTTGAGTATCTCTATATCGTTAGCGTTACTCCATTCTCTAAATACTTCGTCCATTAGCGTAAGTGCATTATCATGCTCCGCTTTGTGAAAAGGGTATGGCGGAAAGTTTTTTTCCTCCATCATCACTTCTTCTCTTTGAAAGTGTGCTACCGTGTGTTCAAACCATTCTTGATAGTTTTTATCTATTGTGTTTTTATTTTCTTCATTGGGTTGTTTAGCATGAACATCATTCATAAATTCCATAGCGACCATTGGCATAGTTTGTTTGTCTATTAACATAAAATAAATTCCTGTTTTAAAATTGATACGCAAATCTTAACTAAATACTAACAGCACTCTATTGATGTAGATCAACAAATCATGCTAGAATAACCACATGATAAAAGATATGTTAAAAAACACAGATATTTTTAGTAGTTTAAGTGATATTGAACTGCAAGAGATTGTAAATATTACATTAGTGCAAAAGCTTAAAAAGGAGAATATTCTTTTTTATGAAGGTGATGAAGCAGATGCATTTTATTTGCTGCTTGAAGGTAAAGTAAAACTCTATAAAACAGGTGTAAAGTCTCAAGAGATAGTTTTACATTACTTTTCAAACAATGCTATGATAGCTGAGATGGCTACATTAGAAGGTATAAATTTTCCCGCAACTTGTAAAGCTACAGTCGATGACACTTTAGTAGCTAAGATCGATAAAGAGAAGTTTTTAACTATTTTAAAAACTAACGGTGAACTCCCTTTTCACATTATAAAGTCTTTGACTAAAAAAATAAAAAATCTTGAACTTACTATAAATAGAAATCTAATCTTTGATGCTACCGCAAAAGTGTGCTCATTTTTAAAAGAAAATCCGTATAGTTTGCAAACAGAAAAAAATATTGAAATAGCTAAAATTTTAAATATGGCACCTGAGACATTCTCACGTACACTCGCAAAATTAAGAGAGCTGAATATTCTTGATCAAGAAAATAATATAAATGACCATAAAAAATTAGAAATGTTATTGGAGTTTTGAGCTATTAACGAGAGTTTAACCAAGAACAAGGTAAAATCGCGATAATTTAATACAAGAGTGCGCAATATGTTAAAAACTTTACTAATAGAGATAGGTGTTGAAGAGCTTCCTGCTGTTCCGCTTTTAAAAGAGTTAAAAAATATAGAGAAAAAATATGCTGATATTTTAGAGCAATATAATCTTTTATGTGAGTTTGAATTTTATTACACGCCACGCCGTTTAGTGATCTGGCATAGAGAGTTCAAAGTAGCTCAAGATGATTCAGTAGAAGAGTTCTTTGGAGCTCCACTTACAGTTGCATATAAAGATGGTGAGCCAACTCCTGCTGCAAATGGTTTTGCTAGAAAATGTGGTGTGTCATTAGAAGAGCTAGGTAAAACAGAAAAAGACGGTAAAGAGGTGCTTTACTATAAAAAAGATGTTGTCGGGAAACCATCTACAGAATTACTTCCGGAGATTATTACTGCATGGATTAAGTCACTTGATTTTGGAAAGTCTATGAGATGGGGATCGTTAGATGAAAGCTTTATTCGTCCTATTCGCTGGGTAAATGTACTTTTAGGCGACGTGCTTGTAGATATGGAACTTTTTGGCGTACAATCATCTCAAACTACTTTTGTACACCGCATAGCAAACTTTGATGCTGTAAGTATTGAAGGTGCAAAAGAGTACTTTAACAAACTTTCTCAAAACGGTGTACTGCTATACCCGGAAGAACGTGCACAAAAAATTACAAAAGATATTGAAGCACTAGAGTCTGCAAACGGGATCAAGGTTGAAATT
Source organism: Sulfurimonas sp. (assembly GCA_037384685.1). Classification (GTDB taxonomy): domain Bacteria; phylum Campylobacterota; class Campylobacteria; order Campylobacterales; family Sulfurimonadaceae; genus Sulfurimonas. The sequence continues at coordinate 2,208 of JARRNV010000124.1, read as the reverse complement.
GATGAAGAACTTTTTGCTGAGGTAGTGGCTATTAATGAAAACCCTACAGCACTTGTAGGCTCATTTGATGAAGAGTTTTTATCTCTGCCTCCTGAAGTTATCATCACTTCAATGAAAGAGCACCAGAGATATTTCCCGGTATTTAAAGATGGGAAACTAACTAACAAGTTTGTTGTAGTTGCAAATGCTTATACAGATGATTTTTCTGAAGTGATCGCAGGAAATGAAAGAGTATTACGTCCAAGACTTGCAGATGGTATGTTTTTCTGGGAGAATGACCTTAATAACGGTTTGAGCACTGCAGGACTGGAAAAAATTACATTCTTTAAAGGATTGGGTTCAGTTGCAGACAAGATCCAAAGAGAGGCAAAAATTGCTTCAATTTTATTTGACAAATTCGGTGTAAATGCTTCAAAAGAGGACCTAACAACTGCAGTTGAGTTAGCAAAAGCTGACCTTATGAGTGAGATGGTGTATGAGTTTACTGAGTTGCAAGGGCTTATGGGATACTACTACGCACAAAAAGCCGGATACTCTGATACTGTTGCAGTTGCAATTAAGGAGCAGTATCTGCCAGACGGTGAAGAGAGTGAACTCCCTTCAACACCGCTAAGCGCTGTAGTAGCACTAAGTTTAAAACTAGATACGCTTTTAGCTCTTTTTAGCATTAATCAAATTCCAACAGGTTCACGTGATCCATTCGCACTTCGTCGTGCAGTAAACGGGATCGCTAGAATTGTAAATGAGTTTGGTTTTAACTTCGATATTGTGAATGATGTTAAAGAGTTAGCAGCAATTTATGAAAATTCGATCGATTTTGAAAAACTTGAAGCATTCATCTTAGAGCGTATGAAACGTTACTATAAAGTAAACCCTTCTATCATTGAAGCGGTTCTGGCTTCCGGAGAGAGAGAGCTTTTAGCACTCGGTCAAAAAATAGATGCACTTAACAACCTTGTAAACTCTGATGGATTTAGTGAAGTAAGTTCAACATTTAAACGTGTAGCAAATATCACTAAAGATGTAGATATGAATGAAGAGTTTACAGTAAATGAAACTCTTTTTGAAGATGATAGTGAAAGAGAACTATTATCTCGTTTTAATGAAGTTACGGCAAAAGAGTATGAAAATTACGAGTATGAGCTAGATGCACTTTTAGGATTAAAACCTGAACTGGATAAATTCTTTAACTCTGTAATGGTAAATGCTGAAGATGAAGCGGTAAAAAATAATCGTAAAGCATTGGTTAGCTCGGTTTATAAAGCTATCTTCAAAATAGCAGATATTAAAGAAGTAAGCATCTAATGTACGATGTTGCAGTTATTGGAGCTGGAATAAACGGCTGCACAACTGCATATTGTCTTCACGAAGCTGGTCAAAAAGTTATTGTTTTTGACAGTGAAGGTGTAGCATCAGGCGGTAGTGGAGCTGCAGGTGCTTTTCTCTCCCCAAAGTTTGCTAAAGGCGGGGAGTTAAAAGAGCTTATCAACTCCGCACTCGATATTGCTTTAGATTTTTACACAATAAACTTTCCCCAACATATAAATCGTTACAATCTACTTCACATAGCAAAAGATGAAAAAGATACGAGCAATCTACAAGCATTTAAAAAAGATACAAACATTGAGATATTACCAAATCCTCCATTTCTTCCCAAAGATGAATATATTTATACTTCTAAAAGTGCCATAGTCGATGCACAAAAGATGTGTGAAGCACTTATAGCTGGTATAGAGTTTCATAAACAAGAGATTGATATCTTAGAGTATAAAGAGGACTATTGGAGTTTAAATGGCAGTATTAGAGCTAAAAAAGTAGTTTTAGCTACCGGTGCATATGAACATAACTTTTTTTCTCAGCCTTATCAAATGTTACGTGGAATCTGGGGGCATCGTATAGATATAAAAACAACAACTCAAAACGATACCTCGATCCATCAGTTTGTTTCAATTTCACCAACACATAATGGAACTCTCTCCATCGGTGCTACACATAATGTGCATTACCATCCGCAAACAACAAAAGAGCCTTATAATTTACAAGAAGGAAGAGATGAACTGCTTTTCAAAGCCTCACAAACAATTGAGCTTAGAGATGTAGAAGTGATACAAGATTATGTTGGTCTTCGAAGCGGAAGTTTTGATTATTTGCCAATTGTCGGTGGTGTAGTTGATGTTAAACACTCATTGCAAACTTTGGCCAAGAGTG
>JARRNV010000123.1:0-3861 GCA_037384685.1 Sulfurimonas sp. | reverse complement strand
TCTCTAGCTCTATAGCATCAAAAATCCAGTAATGAATTGATTTTGGGAAAGGAATCTGATGCATAATAGCTTTTATGTCTTGTATACTATTGTGTGATATAACTTTATAACCAAGCTGTGTATCATCTGAAGAGGTATAAAGTGTTATATTTGCGTCATTCATTATAGAAACATCGACTTTCGAAAAAACCTTCAATGTAAATGGATTAAGGTATATATTCCCATTTGCAGTAAAATCTTTATATTTAAATTGTTTAATATGAAGAGTTGAATAATCTTTATTTACAGCTATCTCAGTATTGAGCTGTAGATTCTTTGAATGAGCTGAAAGTGTGAGTTTTTCACCTATTTTATAGTTGAGCTTTCCTTGCAATTTATTGTAACGAAAGTCACTGATAACTATAGAATTAAAGAGGTTAACGACTTGATAGAAACTTTTTGAATATTGTAATAGTTTCCTCTTTGTTAAAGCAGGTGATGTTTGGTTTGATTTTTTTGAAGTAATATTTAAATGCTCTACATATAAATTTAGTTTATGGTCCCATTTTAGATAAAGCTTTTTTATATTAATATTTGATATTGAAAAATCTTCTAGATATAAACCGTTTTGAAGAACTATAAATCCTATAAAAAGAGTTAAAAATATGAAAGATAAAAAGCTAACAATAGCAGCGTGGATCTTAGATATAGTATTAATTATAATTGTATCTTTCATTTATTACCTAAACAAGCCTATTGAAACACCCAGAGTTCTTTATATACCTAAGGGATCTATAAATCAAATTATATCACAAATGCAGCACAATAACTTTGATGTTTGGAAATTAGATTCTTTCCTGTTAAGAGTAATCGGTTCTCCTCAAAGTGGATGGATCGATATGGGAGATACTATTAACAATAAAGCAGATTTTTTATATAAGCTGACTAAAGCAAAAGCAGCACTACAAAACGTAACACTTATCCCTGGTGAGACAACCTATGTCTTTTTGAAGCAGTTGTCTGAAAATTTGGATCTCAATTTTGAAACTTTACAAGAGGAGTTTAAAAAACAAAGCCCTTTAGAAGAGGGCATTTTAGTGCCAAACACTTATAAAATACCAATAGGCATCACAGAAAAGGAGCTTATATCATTATTGTTAAGTCAGTCTCTTAAGAAGATGAAAGAGTTTTCATACAAGGTATTTGGCAATTATAATGAAACAAAATGGTTTTCCTATCTTGCAATAGCATCAATCATACAAAAAGAGTCTGCAAATAATGAAGAGATGCCATTGGTGAGTTCTGTTATATATAACAGATTAAAGAAAGGGATGAGGCTGCAAATGGATGGAAGTTTAAACTATGGTAAGTATTCTCATCAAAAAATTACAGCACAAAGAATACGAAACGATCATTCTATATATAATACATACATACATAAAGGTGTTCCAAAAATTCCCATTTGCAATGTTAGCTTCGAAGCAGTGCAGGCAGCCATTTTTCCTGCAAAAACTAATTATCTCTACTTTATGAAGTCAAAAAAGGGTATACACGACTTCACATGTAACTATTCTACACACATAAAGAACATCCATAATGCTACAAAATGAAACATTTTAAAAAATAACTCTAATGTTTTATGAAGCTTTGTCAATATTGCCTATCTTAGTGCTATCATTAAACTTGAAAAATCCATAAGCTTTTAGTGGATTAAAAATAAACACAAGGACATGATATGTCAAAAATTATTTGGTCAAAAATTGACGAAGCTCCGGCTTTAGCAACTTACTCACTATTACCAATTGTAAATGCTTTTACAAAAGAAGCTGGTGTAGAAGTAGTGACGTCTGATATTTCTCTTGCAGGTCGTGTACTTGCGGCAATGGGTCTTGCAGAAGACGAATTATCTAAACTTGGTGAAGTTGTACTTCAAAATGATGCAAACATCATTAAACTTCCAAACGTTTCTGCATCTGTAGGTCAACTTAAAGATTGTATCGCTGAACTTCAAGGGCAAGGTTATGATATCCCTAATTACCCTGAAAATCCAGCAAATGCTGAAGAAGAAGCGATCCAAGCTAAATACAGTGTTTGTTTAGGTTCTGCAGTTAACCCGGTACTACGTGAAGGTAACTCTGACAGACGTGCAGCAAAAGCTGTTAAAAAGTTTGCTCAAAACAACCCACATAGACTAAAAGCGTATGCTGAAAACTCTAAAGCTCGTGTAGCTCACAGGGCTGGAAATGGTGACTTTTACGGTAATGAAAAAGCTGTTACTATGGATAAGGCACAAAAAGTTACTATCGCATTAAATGGAAAAGAACTTAAAACTATTGATGCATTAGAGGGTGAAATCCTTGACGGTACTTTCATGTCTGTTGCAGCATTAAGAGCATTTTATAAAAAAACTATCGATGAAGCTAAAGCTGAAGGTCTTATCTGGTCTGTTCACTTAAAAGCTACTATGATGAAAATCTCTGACCCTATTATGTTTGGTCACGGTTTTGAAATCTTTTTTGAAGATGTATTTGCTAAATATGCAGACATTTTCAAAGAATTAGGTGTAAACCCTAATCAAGGTATGTCTGATTTAGAGAAAAAAATTGCTGGTCATGCAAAAGAAGCTGAGATCAAAGCAGCATTCCAAGCAGTTGTAGAAGCTGATGCTCCAAAAATCGCTATGGTTGACTCTGATAAAGGTACTACAAACTTCAACGCTTCAAACGACATCATTATCGATGCTTCTATGCCGGTTGTTGTACGTGAAGGTGGTAAACAATGGGATCGTAACGGTGATGCACTAGAAACTCTTGCTGTTATTCCAGATTCAACTTACGGTATGTTTCATGAAGAGATGGTAAAAGATTGTGTTGCAAATGGTCAATACGATGTAACTACAATGGGTACTATGCAAAATATCGGTCTTATGGCCCAAAAAGCTGAAGAGTACGGTTCTCACCCAACAACTTTCGAGCTTGCAGAGGCTGGTAAAGTAACTGTTACTGCTGAAGATGGTACTGAACTTATGAGTTTTGACTGTGAAGCAGGTGATATCTGGCGTATGTCTCGTGCTAAAGATATCCCGATCAAAGACTGGGTTCGTTTAACTGTTGAGCGTACTCGTATTGAGGGTTATCCAGCGGTATTCTGGTTAGATGAAAACCGTGCACACGATGCTGAAATGATCAAAAAAGTAAACAAATATCTTGCAGAGTTAGATACTGATGGTTTAGATATCCAAATTATGGATATTGCATCAGCTACACGTTTTACAAATGCTCGTATCCGTAAAGGTGAAAATACTATCGCTGTAACTGGTAACGTACTTCGTGATCACTTAACTGATATGTACCCGATTTTGGAGCTTGGAACATCTGCAAAAATGTTATCAATCGTACCATTATTAGCTGGTGGTGGTTTATATGAAACTGGTGCTGGTGGATCTGCTCCTAAACACGTTGAGCAATTCTTAAAAGAGGGTCACTTACGTTGGGATTCACTTGGTGAGTTCTTAGCACTTGCTGAGTCTTTAAGATTTATTGCTCAAAAACACAACTCTGATAAACTAGCTGCTGTTACTGCTGCATTAGATGTTGCAAATGACGGTTATCTTGGTAATAATAAAGCTCCAGGTAGAAAAGCTGGTGAACCAGATAATAAAGCTTCTCACTTCTATGTAGCACAGTACTGGGCTGAAGCTTTAGCAAAAAGTAACAATGCAGAATTAGCTGCTAAATTTGCTCCTGTAGCTGCTGCATTAACTGAAAATGAAGCAAAAATCATGGAAGAGTTAATGGCTGTAGAAGGTAAAGCACAAGATATCGGTGGTTATTACCATCCAGATGATGCTAAAGCTGAAGCTGCAAGGCGTCCATCTGCTAC
>JARRNV010000122.1:0-6145 GCA_037384685.1 Sulfurimonas sp. | reverse complement strand
GCTATAGGTATAAATTCTACCGGCGATACACTACCATACTCTTTTGAATTCCATCTAAGCAGTGCTTCAGCACCTACAATTTTTCCACTTTTAACCTCTATAATCGGCTGATAATAAACTTGTAGTTCATCGTTTGTAAAACTATTACGTAAACCATTCTCAAGCTCTAATCTTCGCTTGATCCAAATATCCATTTTTTCTTGATAGAATCTACTTGTTGCACGACCCTCTTTTTTCGCTTCATACATTGCTATATCTGCATGTTTTAATATATCGTCTGCACTCTTATCCTCCTTACTACTTAACGCTATACCAATACTTGTAGATACACTTAACTGATAATCCATAATAGTGATCATCTCTTCAAAAGCAGCATATATTTTAACTGCTATACGCTCAGCTTTATTTGCTGCAACTTTTTCATCATACGATAGATCAGGTAATAAGATAACAAATTCATCTCCACCGATACGTCCTACCGTATCTTCACTTCTAACAATACTCTGTAATCTATTGGCAATCTCTATAAGGAGCTGATCACCTACAGCATGACCAAGTGAATCATTTATATTTTTAAAATGATCAAGATCTAAAAATAAAATAGCAAAAACTACATTGTGACGTTTATAACGGTTCAACTCTCTCTCTACCCTTTCTAAGATAGTTAAACGATTTGGGATATTTGTCAACGAATCATACATCGCTTGATGTTCGATCTGTTTTAATGCAAGCATCTTGTCCGTAATATCGTTGACAATACCGATAGCTCCGATTACATTTCCCGTACTATCACGAAGTGGAGAAGTTTGCATATATATATACATATCTTTTTCTTTATACTGTGTTTTATACTTTCCTTCATATACACCGTTAACATTATCTATGGCAGCTTGTAGGGACGGTACAATCCTCTGATCCGGAATTTTCTTCAGATCAAGCCCCACTAAGTACTCTCTTGGAGCTTCTAAAAACTCTACAAACTTTTGATTTACTTCGCGAACAATTAAATCTTTATCGTAAAAGAAAAATCCTACGGGTGCACTTTTAAATAATATTTCAAAACGTTCATTTGAAGCTGAAAATTTTTCCTTCTCCTCCTCATACATCATCTTCATATGTAAAATATCTTTATAATTTTGATAGAATTTTTTTCCTACAGTTAAAACCACTATAAAATAGAAACTTACTAGTATACCTAGTAAAAAATGCATAATTGTTGCCTGATAAAACAACATAAAAATTACAGGAAGCATTAAAAGAGATATAAAAATTCGTTGTGCTTTTAAAAAAGATGCCAAAGCACTCATTCCACCCGCACTTATACCACTGTAAACTATTAAAATCATGGCCTGAACCATATAGTTATCTTTAATAAAAAATAAAATAGGAGGAATTGACCATAAAAAACTTGATACATATAGTGCTCGTAAGAAAAGTTTTTCCCATTCATCTACGGTATGTTTTTCTACATGGTTCTGGAAATCAAAGGCCGTTTTGAACCGAAATAACGATACTGCAACAACGAGTGAAACCCAAATTAAAAGTGATAGCTTATATTCTACATACGGATACAATAAAAAACTAAGTATTAATCCACCTACCAATATAGCTATTGAGGAAACTCTTAAATGTTTGTATGCTATCTCTATCAGTTGTGCATTAAAAATATGTTCTAATCTATGCATTAACCTTCCTCTTTAAACTCTTCTATGATCTCTTGCGATTGTTTCGGTATAGAAAATAAATATCCTTGACCTATATCGCACTGGTGACGCACTAAAAACTTCTGTTGCTCTTGTGTTTCAATTCCCTCTGCAACGATTGTATAGTTAAGCGTTTTAGAAAGAGCAATAATTGCTTCTATAATAGCATTATCTGAACTACCGTCATTTATATCGCTTATAAACGATTTATCTATTTTAATTGTATCGATTGGAAGCTGTTTCAAATAAGACATCGATGAGTAACCTGTACCAAAATCATCTATAGATATTTTAAAACCATGATCTCTAAACTCTTGAATTTTTTTAATGTTAGCCTCTGTATTATCCATTAAAAAGCGTTCCGTTATCTCTATTTCAATTTCTGAAGGTTTCATGTCGTAACGTTTTATAGTAGATTGTAAAATTTCTAAAAGCCCCACCTCTTTAAATTGTATACTAGATACATTTATAGCTATCCATTGAAGATCAACTCCACCCTTTTTCATCTCTTTATATTTTTTACAGGACTCTTCAAAAATAAAGTATCCAAGGTCAACTATATAGCCATTGTCTTCTGCAATCGGTATGAACTTATCTGGAGGGACTAAGCCAAGTGTTTCATTTTCCCAACGTACTAATGCTTCTACAGAAACTATTTTATTATCTTTAAGTGAATACTGCGGTTGAAAAACCATATATATTTCATTTTTTTCTAAAGCATTATGGAGTGCAATATCTATATTTAACTTTTCTTGTGCTTCTTCAGAGAACTCTTGTGTATAAAAATAAAAATTGTTTTTTCCATTCTCTTTTGCTTGATACATTGCACTATCTGCATACTTAATTAACGTTTTATCATCTATCCCATTTTCAGGATACATCGATATCCCTATACTTGCTGTAATTGCAAAATGGTGGTGATCTATATATATAGGCTCTTTTAAAAACTCAATAATTTTTCTAGCAACCATTGCAACAAAACTTTGTGAAACGACATCGTGTAAAATTACAACAAATTCATCACCACCCCATCTAGATATAAAGTCACTCTCTCTCAGAATTGATTGTAATCTTTCACTTACGTTTATGAGCACTTGATCGCCTATATCGTGTCCTAAAGTATCGTTAATAACTTTAAACCTATCTAGATCTATAAAGAGGATTGCCAACTGCTGTTTATTTCTTTTTGCGATCAATAGTGCATGTGCTAAAAATTCTTCAAAACTTACACGATTATATAAACCTGTTAACGGATCGTGATATGCCAAATAATCTGCTTTAGCTTCTGATTTTTCAATAGCGCGTAAGTCAGTTTGAACATCAATATAGTTTAATATTTGATTATCTTTGTCTCTAACGGTTTTTATAGTTGTCCATACTGGTATCTCTTCACCGTCTTTGGCTTTATTGATCATTTTTCCTTTATATACATCGTTATGTAAAATCTCATCCCACATATGTGTATAAAAGTTTTGGTCATGTTTTCCAGAGTGTAATATACTAAGATCATGTCCTGCTAAATCATCCATATTGTAACCGTACATCTCTTCAAACGCTTTATTGACAGAGACTACATTTCCTTCTACATCGGCTATAATGATCGCTTCTTCAGTGTTATCAAATACACTTGCTGCTTGTCGTAAAACTTTATTTTTTTGAATATATTCCGTTATGTCAAGTTTAATTGCAAGGTAATTAATTAAATTATCGTTTAAAAAGATTGGAACAATGGAGGCTCGTTCATAAAACAAAGAGCCGTTTTTTCGTTTATTTATTAACTCACCTTTCCAACTTTTTCCTTGCTCAAGCTGCTCATACATCTCTACATACGTTTGTGGGTCTTGCAAGTCTGACTTTAAGATACGTGGATTTTTTCCAATTACTTCTTCAGCCGTATAGCCGGTAACCTTTTCAAAAACATCATTGACAAACACTATATTTCTTTCCGGATCTGTTAAAACTATAGAGTTATCACCATGTTGCACGGCATATTTAAAAGCAAGCAACTCTTTTTGAGCTTTTGCTGTTTTTATATATAAAAACATAAAAATAATTAAACTGAAAATTGTTGAAAAGAAAAAGAATGTTGCAATGTAACGTTGCTCATATAAATACTCTTGAAACTGCTTATCTAGCTTTTCATGTAAAACATTTTCTATAAGATGCTAAAGTTTCCAGTAATACTTTTGCTTGATTATAAAAATTCTCAACTAATGCAGCATTCTCTTTTTTATTTCTTTTTTGTATCTGTTGAAGTTTGTTTAGTACAAATTGTTTGTCTATATAATCACTTTGAGTAAATTGAAAAAGATAAAAGAGTGTTTCATTCACCAAACTTTTCATATCGTACGATATATTTTTACTCTCTGAAATAGTTCGCTGAAGATCAAAAAGAAAATGGGAACCTGCTATTAAAGAGGAATTTAAAGATTTAAAATATTCTATATCTTCAACTTTCTCCTTAAAAACACTTTTGATCCTTTTAAAATCATTTACTAGCGATAAACTTCTGTTTCCAACTAAAACATTTTTTTCTAATTCATCTAGATTTTTTCTAAATGTTTCTATATCATTATTTATGTAATTATAGTTTGTTAATTCATTTGATGCTGTAGTAAAATCATTCAAACCTTTATCTAAAAACTCTAGTTTAACAAGTCTATCATGACTTGTATGATAATTTTCTACACTTTGTTCTATTTTATAAAGATAATAAAGAAGAAGTGTTAAAAGTGCTATAAACAGTGTCAAAAAGGTACTGACAGGTTCTATCTTCTTTATCTGTTTCATCTACTGCTTAGTCTCTTGTAGAAGTTCACCGTTTAGTGACTTTAAAAAAGCAACAATTTTCCTAACCTCTTCATCGGTTATTTTGCGTCCTAACTGATACATCGCCATTGTACGTACAGCTTCATTTAGATCTTGCGTCCTACCATCATGAAAATAAGGTGCAGTTTTCTCAACATTTCTTAAACTTGGGACTTTAAAGTAGTATTTGTCCCTTTCCTTATGAGTAACATTATATCTTCCTAAGTCATTACTCTCACTGCTGACGAAAATACCAAATTTATTGTATAAATTTCCACCCACATTAACACCATGGTGACACGCTATACACCCTTTTGTTTTAAATAACTCAAAACCATCTTTTTCATCTTGTGTTAAAGCACTCAAGTCCCCTTTTAAATACAAATCAAAAGGGGAATTCGGTGTAATTAATGTTTTTTCATATTCTGCTATTGCATCAGCTATGTTTTCTTTTGTAATACCATTAGAATAGATACTATAAAACTTCTTTTTATATGCGGTTTTTTCCATCTCTTTGACTAGTGATTTAAAATCATGCCCCATCTCTGCTGGATTTTCTACCGGTCCCATAGCCTGATCTTTAAGAGTTTTAGCTCGTCCATTCCAAAATTGATAGTAGTTAAACGCTGCATTTAAAACTGTCGGTGCATTAATAGTACCATGCTGTCCGTTTATCCCAATCGATACTTTCATATTGTCATCACCACCATTTTCTAGTTGATGACAAGTTGCACAACTTATAGTCCCATCACTAGATAGTTTCGTATCAAAAAACAGTTCTTTTCCTAGCATGACTTTCTCTTTATTTACATCCACCTTAGTAGGTATAGGAGTTATAAGTTCTTCCCCTGAAGCCGCAGATATTGTACTGAAGATGAAAAATATAAAAAAGTTTACCTTGCTCATAAAATAATTATATCAAAATATTCTTTACTCAATTTAATCTTTTAAACTCTCTTCTAAAAGTGCGATTTTTTCTTTAGTTTTTTTAAAAAATTTATATACTGCATAACTGTACACTCCATAAAACGAATTATGAATTATTATACTACGATTTCATAGGAATTATTCACAAATGCAAGTGAAGAAGGATATTCACGCATTTTACAGATCAACTCTGCATAGTTGTCAATACTTAGTTTTTTAAGTTGTTGCGCAGTAGTAAAATCTCTTTTTCCAAGATAGTGTGCATCTACAAGACCAAGTTTGATCAGTCTTTTTACAATCTCGTCTGCCATAGTTAAAATTGAAGAAGCCTTTACGATCTCACAACGTGCATAACGATCACCTTCAAATGATACTTCAGAAGCTCTAAGGTCTGCATCATCTCCTGGGATCTGCTGTGCACCGTAAAGTGGTTTAGAAGCCACCTTCGCATCTTTAAAAGCAGGGATATACTGTGCAAGGTATTCGATCGCAGCTTGTGTACGACTTTGTGTCACAGTAAAACACCACCCCTGATCTATATTTTTTATAAATTTCTCATCCAACTTCGGCTGTGAACTCAGAGCATTACTGCGAACAAGCCCATCATCAAAAAGAGTAATCTCTTTCGTCATTCCATGAAGTTGAAAATAACCACCTGGATACAGTTAAAATAAGAAGGAATAGGGGACGGCGATTTGTTCCAAAAA
>JARRNV010000121.1:0-4246 GCA_037384685.1 Sulfurimonas sp. | reverse complement strand
CGATTTTTATTGGTAAAGTAGAAGAGATACAAAAAAAGGTATCTAAAAAAGGGAACCCTTTTGGAATTGTTAGCTTGATGGACTTTCACGGAAATATTGATATGATGCTTTTTGAAGACAAGCTCAAAGAGTTAGAAGGGATGGACCTCGAGGAACCTGTTGCAGTTAAAGTAAAGATCACACATACGGAGATGTTCACACGTATTGGTGTAACAAAACTAATGTCACTTAAAGAAGCAAAAAAAGAGTGTAAAAAAGTCAAAACTGAAATTCAAGAAGCTCCCTTAGAGCCTATCAATTTGTCAGTAAAATTGAGTGAAAAAACTGATGTTTTAGAACAGGAAATGAAAATATAGATATTTTATAAAGGTTATATATGACAAAACAAGATTTTAACGATGGTCTTTTAGGTTTTTTAGATGCATCACCGACACCTTTTCATACTACCGCAAATATGGCTGGAATGTTTAGCAATGCAGGCTTTATAGAGCTTAATGAAAAAGAGAGTTGGAAGCTAGAAGCCGGAAAAAAATATTTTGTTACAAGAAACGATTCATCTGTAATAGCATTTACATATCCTAAGAACTTAAAAGAGTATCTACTAGTAGGTGCACATACAGATTCACCAAATTTAAAACTAAAACCTCATCCTGTTATTAAAGAGCATGGTGTTGTAAAATTTGCAGTTGAGCCTTATGGCGGTTTGTTATTAAATCCTTGGTTTGATCGTAATTGAGTTCTTGCAGGAAGAGTTAATTTTAGCGACACTTCTAAAAAGATACAAAGTGCATTGATTGACATAAAAAAAGCTATAGCTATGATCCCATCTCTTGCAATCCATTTGGATGAAAAAGCAAACCAAGAGAGAACTATAAACAAACAAACAGATATATCGCCGGTGCTAACATGTAACACAGATTTTGATTTTGACTTGTTTGTGAAAAATGAACTTGAAAAACTAGGTATTAAAGATGTAGACAGCATCTATGCACATGAACTGAGCCTTTATGATACACAAAATGCTTCTTATGTAGGCTTAGAGGATGATTTTATAGCAAGTGCAAGGCTTGATAACCTTTTGTCGTGTTATGTTGGAATGTTAAGTATTTGTAGTATACCTGATGATAAACCTATGATTTTTGTAGCTAACGATCATGAAGAGGTTGGAAGTGAATCAACGAGTGGGGCAGGAGGAAGCTTTTTAGAGTCAACACTTAAAAGAATGTTTCCAAATTTTGATGAGTATATGGCTATGGTAAGAAGTTCACTTTTAATTAGCGCAGATAATGCTCATGCAATCCATCCAAACTATTCGTCAAAACATGATCCGGCACATGCACCGTATATCAATAAAGGTGTAGTAGTAAAAATCAATGCAAATCAAAGGTATGCTTCTAACTCTACAACGATTGCCAAATTTTTAGCGAATGCAAAAGCTGTAGAAGAGCAAACACAAAAGTTTGTAACACGAAGTGATATGGGATGTGGTTCTACAATAGGACCGATTACGGCAACACGTATAGGAATAGACACGGTTGATGTAGGTCTTCCAACTTGGGGGATGCACTCTATTCGTGAGATGGCGGGACGTGATGATGCATACGGTCTGTATAAAATTTTAGTAGGATTTGAGATCTAATGGCTGATAGCATTACGGTAGAGGAGTTAAACCTTTTAATTGAACAGACGTATAAAGTAGAAAATGAGTTTAACGAATTAAAATCTTCATATACTCATCTGCAAAATACAGTTGAAAAAGTAGTTGAATTTCTTCCTAATGCTATATGGATACTCAATGACGACAATTCAGTCTTTCTACAAAACTCTAAAGCAAGAGAGTTATGGAAGCTGCTTAAGCTTATAGAACATCAGGAAGATGATTATGAGATACAGTTTGAAAATCGCTCATACATTGTAAAAAGTTCCACATATCAAGATAAGCTTATGCTTAGTGCTACAGATATAACGGAGCAAAAGCGAAAAGAGAACCTAGCAACTATGGGACAGATGGCGGCACACCTCTCTCATGAGATACGTAATCCTATAGGAGCTATTTCACTTATGAGCTCAACTCTTAAAAAGAGGGTGATTCCTGAAAACATTCCAATTGTAGAAGAGATACAAAAGTCTGTGTATAGGATAGATCGCATTATAAAAGCAACATTGATGTTCTCAAAGGGGATAGACGTTAAAAAAAGAAAGTTCAAGTTTAGTGAATTGCATCAAGCTATAGATATGGCAATCGATTACTATGGATATTCAAAAGATATAGAGTTTATTTTTCCAAGAGAAGACTTTGAACTTGACGGTGATAGAGATCTTTTAGAGATGTTATTTACCAACTTCATTGTTAATGCTATCGATGCAATAGAAGAAGATGAAAATGAAACAGGAAAAATAGAACTCATATATATAGAAGAAGAAAATTTTCATAAGTTTCAAATTGCAGACAGTGGTGTAGCTGTTAGTGATGAAGAGAATCTTTTTGAAGCTTTTAAAAGCACAAAGGTTAAGGGAAATGGTTTAGGATTGGTACTTTCAAAACAGATAGCCCAGGCTCATAGCGGTGATGTTGCGTTTTTAAAAGATCCAAAGAAGATGTTTGAGATAACTTTATCGAAATTTTAAAATGGAATAACATTTGCTAATAGTTCCTAAAAATTATGGAGCAGGTGATGGGTATTATCATCGATGAAAAAATTTTATCGCTTGTTGATTATGTAAAAATTGACAGTGTATCGATAGAGTGTCACTTTAAATGTAAAGAGACAAACAGAGAGATCATCTCAAGAGTCGCATTTGAACCCTATGATGGCAAAATTGAGATATCTTGGAAAGAGATGTTGCTACACCCATTAGAGTCTTATAACAAATATTATCATACTCCGATTGTAATTTATGGACACGATACGCATGAAACTATTGTACTAAAAGCATTCCAAAAAGTTGCAAATAAATTTCGATGGAATACACATAAAGAAAAATATATATGCATTGATTAATTATAATAAAAACTTTTTTTACTTCTTTCTTTCTAACCTTTCATTCGTCAACATTTTAAAAATATCACAATATATATTATAAATTTAAATAGTTAATATAAGCCCAAGTTAACGGACTTTATTATAATCCATATTAGTAGTTTATATAACAATTATAATATCAAATTAATCACATATCACATAAATGTCACATGAAAAAATTTGTGATAGAAAAAAATGTGATATATAAGAAAAACTTACATATTTAAAGTTCAATTAAATAATTAAATGTAATACTAGGCACGAATTTTAATAAAGGGGAGAAAAGAGAGAATGAATAATAAAAAATTATTAGTATCTCTGGCTGCGTCTGTTGCTTTTATGTCAATGACTGCGACTGCTGCTTTTGGTTATGATAAGAACCCACCGTTCAAACTCAATAAACTAAAGCAATATACAGAAGTTGATGCAAAAGGTAACAAAACAGTTGGTTATGAACCAAAAAATGACTATAACGTGTTCATTAACTATGAATTAGGTATGCACTGTGTTGGTTTCTCGATGGATTACTGTTGTGTAATTCCACCATATAACTCTATTCAGGCTCAGGCTGTTTCTTCGGGTAAAAGTGGTAAACTACCAAAACTTTTAAGTCCGGATGATGATGTTAAATTATATTACTACACTAAAGATAACTCTTATAGTGAAGGTAACAAAATGAGATACTGGAATGTATCTAAAGATGCTGATGGTGACGGTCACCTTGATTCAGCAGGCGATAACGTTGCAAACTATGTGTGGACACACCTTTTTATCTATAAAGATTTAGAAGGTACTATTCCTGCAGGTGCTAAAGATGAAAATCGTTTACGTGTAGGTCAACAAATCCCTGTAAATATTGATGCTGGTCCTTCTGGTATGCCATTATCTGGCGGTTACTTACAATATGCTGGTAAAAACGGTGGTAATGTTGTAATGACAGATACACTTGTTCCACCTGTTAAAAATGTTAAGTTAGTTCTTACAGCTTCTCACCTTTGGGATGCATTAGGTCTTCCTTTAACTGCATTTAACGATAGTACAAGACGTGGTACAATCCGTTCTGTTACTGAAAAAGATTTCCAACCATTCCAATACTCTACTGTAGAGATGCACGATAGAACTGGTAAAGGTATGAAAAACACTGACGGTACTGATGTGACATATTTTGGTACAAATCCTGTTGATATCCCTAACTGTTATGCTTGTCACTCAAGAAACGGTAA
>JARRNV010000120.1:0-4500 GCA_037384685.1 Sulfurimonas sp. | reverse complement strand
AAACATGCCCCTTGGTTGATGTTTTCAGCCGAAATTTTCCCTCCAAAACGATTTTCGATAATGTTTTTTGTCATAAACAGCCCCAAGCCTGAACCAGATTCTTTGGTACTAATATGCAGATCAAACACCATCTCTATAGGATTAAGCCTGATACCTTCGGCATTGTCACTGATAGAAATAACACACTTTTGATCACCTTCTCCCACATGGACTTTAATCTGAGGGGAAATGACGGATGCACCGTCAAAAGCATCTTTGGCATTAAGGATGATGTTGAGCATAGCATGTGCAAATTCATTAGCATTACCTTGGATAGTTGGATTGACTTCTAGTTCAAACGTCAGGGAAATATTGCTGTTTTGAAAAGAGTACTCGGTAATTTTACGTACTTTTTCTAGTTCTTCGGCTACCTCAAAGCTCATTCTTGCATTATTTTGCTGCGACAGAAAACTATAGAAAGTATCTATAGTTTCTGCAAGATGTTGTAAAAGTTTGAAGCTTGTATCGACAGAGTACAAAAGTTTTTCTTTAGATATTTCTCCTTGATAAACGAGTGCTGCTTTGATGGAGTTTTGTATACTTCCTATTGCATTGATAAAAGCATGATTATTTTTGTATCTCTTTTATATCGAGCCTATAACCGATTCCACGAACAGATACAATGATATCAAGCGTGAGTTTTTTTCTCAAGCGTAAAATAATATTTTTTATAGCTGAATCGCAAACTATATCTAGAGGCCAAAGCTCTTGAGAGATCTCTTCTTTTGTAACAGTTCTATGACTATTTCTGAGTAAAAGTGTAAATAACTCCTGTTCTTTTACACCTAAAACAACGATATTACCGTTATTGTAAAGTTCCTTTTTAGCAGAATTATAAAATGTTTTTTCTCCTAAAAAGATCAAGCTTTCACTTTTATGAACACGTTGTGCTGCTTTACATAAGGCAAATGTTAGTTTTTCTAGTTCTACAGGTTTAACGAGATAACCGTCAATAGATAAATTAGCCGCATCTAAAAGGATTTCTTGTTCTGCAAAGCTTGTCATTAAAATTACGGGTGTTTTGTAGTCATGACTTCTAATACTACGAATTAAGCTTAGTCCATCTTTTTTGGGCATCTTGATGTCTGTCAGCACTATATCTGGAGCTTCATCTTCATAAATTCTAAAAGCTTCTAAACCATCAGATGCAATATAAACTTCCTTAAAAAGCATCTGCAATATGCCGGTAACCTCCGTCCTTGCTATGAAGTCATCTTCAGCAAATAAAATAGTTTTTTCTTTAAGATAAAGTACATCGTTAAACATTTAAAACCTTTTAACTATTTTTGCTTTTAATATTTTAACATCATTAATTAATTTTTAGTATTAAGCTATATCTAAAGCTTCTGAACTACAAAGATGTAAAGCTTAGTGTTCTTTTTTGGATTTTGCAGCATACGAACATCAACCCTATAGTTTTTATCATTTTCTTTAAAATTGTAGTGCATCTCTTTGATCAGATTTATATACTCGTCCATCTTTTTGAGATCAATATTTTTATGTAAAAAAGGTATCTCATGAAAATTTATATGTTTTTTTGTTTGAGGAATTTTTAGCATCTTTTTAAATTTTGGATTCATAGTGATAAAATTTTCCTTCGAATCCATATATCCTATAGCCATAGGGAAATACTCAAAACCTGTTTTTATGCTTGCAATCTCACGTTTTAGCTCACAATTTTTTTCTATAAACTTACTTACATCACTTCCAATTGCTACAATATAAACATTTTCCCCTTTTCTCATAGTAGAAACTTGCCACTGAACACGATATAATTTTCCATCTTTAGCTTTTAAAGGTGTCATGAAGTGTTGGTGGTGAGAATCGCTTGTATGAATCGCTTCAAGATGTTTGTTTAGTTTTTCAAGATCACCGGGGATAAATGATTGAAAAAAGTTCTTCCCTAAAACATCTTCTCTTTTCTCTTGTACTGTCTCTAATAAAGACTCATTTGCATCAACAATTAGCCCTTGTGGGTCTAAGACAATTACTAAAGGGTTATATCCCCTATCTTCATCTATAAAAACCATATTTTTAAAGAGTTCTTGTATCTGCATCTCTATAAAGATGAGTGAAAGTTTATTTTCTGTTTTACTTGCATAAATAGTATAGACAGCATCAAATATTTCGTAGTTATGTAATGAACTTTGTTCCTTTGTAGATTTTGTAAGGTGTTGAACCAATTTTTCTAATTCCGAAGGTAAAGCTTGTGCTTCCTCTATAGAAACCAACTGTTTAAAAGTATTATTTCCATAGACAAAACTCCATTTTTCTTCTGTGTTTTCTACAATGAGTAATGGATATCCCATTGAGTTCACAGTTTGAAAAACAATCTCATTCATTTCCATATCTACTCTCCGATTCTAGTTCTGTTTAATTTTAGCATCAATTTTTTTAAAACTAGAAACTTAGTGTAGATTTTTCCTTCTTTTATCTTGTAAATAGTGTTACATATCTTTTCCTATCGTATTCTTGTGCTGTCTACTAAAAACTCTATTCCAACTCTTCCAATATTTTCTAAATGGATATGCCCTTTTTCATCTACATTTTGATCATCTATATACACTTGTTTCACTTCTAAAATAAGGGGCTCAAATCTACTTCCTATCTCTACCATTTTTACAAACTCACAAAAAAGTGCACACTTCGCGTCTTTAACCATTGGTGGAAAATCATCTAACATCTTTGTAGTCTCAATATTAAATTTTTCACATTCACTTATCTCTTTTGGTAAAGCTTCAGCAGAGTTTTTAAGATCGCCCATAAGTTCTTTGTGTGCAAGGTTAATCGTGCATACTTTATTTTTGAGTATGTTTGCTAAGGTGTCTTTTGGAACGCCATTTTCTTTATGCCCAATGGAAACGATCACAAAAGCTGGTTCTGAGCTCAGCGGTGCAAAATAACTAAAAGGTGCTAAGTTCACAACACCCTCATCCTCACTCGTTATCCAAGCAATCGGACGAGGAAAGATAGTATTGCTCATTGTTTTATATCTTTGTGCTTCATCCAGTGTTGAAAAATCTAAAATCATGTTATCTCCTTATATCTCTATAATCGCCTCAAAAAACTTCACACCACTCCCAGCGATCTCTACTCGATCACCTAGTAGTTTACAAAACACCTCTCCTCCACGTTTTGAGATCTGTTTAGCGGTGAAACTATTTTGATCTAACACCCTGCTCCAGTAAGGTACTAACTGTGTAAAAGCAGAACCAGTTACAGGGTCTTCGTCTATGCCATACTTTGGAGCAAAAAAACGACAAACAAAATCATACTTTTTACTTTTAGCAGTAACAGCTACACCACGAAGATCAATATCTTTCATCTTCTCCAAAATCGGTTTGGCATTTTGAATATCTTCTTCGTTTTCAAATACAAGTATATAATCCATAGCTTTATAACACTCTTGGATCTCTGCTGAAAAAGCCTCTTGCAGATCTTTAGGAGTTTCACATCTTACAGGTTCTTGAGCAGGAAAATTCAACGCTATTTTTCCATTTTCTTTTTTCACATGTAACAAACCGCTTTTAGAATCAAACACGATCGTGTCTTCACTAAAGCCTAGCAGTTCAAAAAGCACATAAGCACTCGCTAGTGTCGCGTGTCCACACATATCTACTTCTGCCAAAGGTGTAAACCAACGAATATAATAATACTCATCCTCTTTTACAAAAAATACCGTTTCTGAGAGGTTATTCTCCATCGCGATCTTTTGCATCAGATCATCTTCTAACCACTCATCAAGCGGTACAACCGCCGCCGAATTTCCTTCAAAAACATTCTTTGCAAATGCGTCTATTTGGTACATTTTTAGTTGCATAGTTTTTTCCTTCTTAGTTATACACTTGAATAGTAAAACCCTCTTGTTCGTTAGGTACTTGAAAATATTTTGTAATAGCATCAAATGTTGCTTCACTTGTAAGTGGTGCATCATCAGGTAAATTTGTATTTCGCTTTTTGAGTTGCTCTTTACATACTGCATCTGATTTATCTACAAAATGAAGTATATGATCTACTTGTGCAACATCACATATATCTTTAAACCAAGCTCTTTGATCAAGTGTATTTGCCGGAAAGTCTAAGACAACATTACTTCCCTGTTTTAGCAATGCTTCAATATGTGGTTTCATTACTGTTTTAAGCCTCTGTGAATATTTCACATAATCTTGCAGTGTGTTGATCTCATCTGGA
The DNA here is from genome assembly GCA_037384685.1 of Sulfurimonas sp. Taxonomy (GTDB): domain Bacteria; phylum Campylobacterota; class Campylobacteria; order Campylobacterales; family Sulfurimonadaceae; genus Sulfurimonas. The sequence goes on along the minus strand of JARRNV010000120.1, from coordinate 270 downwards.
TAAAGTTTCCCCAACATCTCATCTTCACTTAAAAGGATTGCGTTGTGCTCTTTTGCCAGCTGTTTTGACAAAGTTGATTTTCCGGCAGCCATCTTGCCACATAAAAAATGTAATTTATTCATCTTGTACCTTTTCTAACTCCTCTAATGATTTTACCTGTAACACTTTTGGCAAAAACTCTTCTAAAAGCCACTGTGTATCTTCTGCTTCATTTTCAAAACCGTTTGTAGTATCTGTGATCCAAGTAGTAGCTCCTGTTTTAAGCAAAAG
>JARRNV010000119.1:4449-9044 GCA_037384685.1 Sulfurimonas sp. | reverse complement strand
GTGATAATATCCTTTACATAAGAGTCTCAAGCTTCGATAAAAAAGTTGCGGCTGATGTAGCAAAAGAGATCAAAAAAAGAAAAACTACAACAAAAGGGATCATCTTAGATCTAAGAAACAATCCAGGTGGTTTACTCGATCAAGCAGTTGGACTTGTTGATCTTTTTGTAAACAGCGGAAAAGTTGTATCTCAAAAGGGAAGAGATGCTTCAGAAAATAAAGTTTACAGTGCTACAAGTTCTGCAACAATTACAGATGTACCTATGGTTGTTTTAGTAAACGGCGGAAGTGCGAGTGCAAGCGAGATCGTAAGTGGTGCACTTCAAGATCATAAACGTGCAGTACTAGTCGGTGAAAATACTTTTGGTAAAGGGAGTGTGCAAGTAGTACTTCCAATCACTGATGAAGAGGCTATTAAACTAACAATTGCAAGATATTACCTGCCTAGTGGAAGAACTATTCAAGCTGTTGGTGTCAAACCGGACATCATCGCACTTCCTGGTGAATTAAAAACACATAAAAATGAATTTGCAATCAAAGAAGCGGATCTCAAAAAACATCTTGAGCAAGAACTGCAAAAAGTTGATGGAAAAAAATCACAGAACAAAGCTAATCAAAAAGATAAAAAAGATATAATTACGCCAGAAATGTTAAACAAAGACAATCAACTCAAAACCGGAGTTGATATTTTAAGAGCGCTCATAATTACGAAAGGATAATTACCCTAATGGAAAAAATGGAACTTCTGTATGAAGGTAAGGCTAAAAAAATCTGGTCAACTGAAGATGCAAACCTTGTTATTTCTGAATTTAAAGATGATTTGACAGCTTTTAACGGTGAAAAAAAGTCAAGTGAAGCCGGAAAAGGTGCACTAAATAACAAAATCTCTACGGAGCTATTTAAACTTTTAAGGCATTCCAACACACTTTGTACAAATGTTAGATGATAACCATATGCTTCATAGAAAAGCTGATGTTATCTTAATTGAAGTAATTGTTAGAAATATAGCTACAGGTTCACTTTCACGTAACTTAGGTATTGAAGATGGTAAAGTACTTCCATTTACACTCGTTGAGTTTGATTATAAAAACGATGAGTTAGGTGATCCGAAATTAAATGATCAACACGCACTTATTTTAGGTTTAGTTGAGTACCAAGATGAGCTTGATAAGATTCGTAGAATGGCAAGACAGATCAACGATATCTTAAAGCCGTACTTCGATACAAAAGGGCTTAATCTAGTGGACTTCAAACTAGAGTTTGGTAAAGATGCTGATGGTAACATCATTTTAATTGATGAAATATCACCTGATAACTGCCGTTTCTGGGATGCTGCAACTGGTGAAAAAATGGATAAAGACCGATTTCGTCAAGGTCTTGGCGGACTTAAAGTAGCTTACGAAGAAGTACTCAACCGTATCTTAAATAAATAAATTCAAGGAAAAGACAAAATAATGAAAGCAATTGTAAATGTATCTTTAAAACAAGGTGTACTAGACTCTCAAGGGAAAGCTGTTCACCACGCACTTGATTCTCTTCACTTTAACGGTGTTGAAGATGTACGTGTTGGTAAACAAATCGTACTACAACTCCAAGAATCCGATAAAGAAAAAGCTATGGCAGAAGTTACAAAAATGTGTGAAGAGCTGCTAGCAAATACTGTTATTGAAGATTACGAGATCGAGCTAGTATAATGAAAGTATCAATTTTACAATTTCCAGGTACAAACTGTGAATACGATACACAGTATGCATTTGAAAAGTTAGGTGCACAGACTGAGATCGTATGGCACAAATCTAAGTCTATTCCAAGTGACACTGATCTTTTAGTCGTTGCCGGTGGTTTTTCTTACGGAGATTATCTTAGAAGTGGTGCAATTGCTAAATTTTCACCTGTTATGAAAGCTGTAAAGTCTTATGCAGACAAAGGTGGAAAAGTTTTAGGTATCTGTAACGGTTTTCAAGTTTTAACAGAATCTCGTTTACTCCCTGGGGCTCTAAAAAGAAATGAACACTTACATTTTATCTCTAAACACCACCATTTAAAAGTTGAAAATAATGACAACATCTTTTTAGAAAAACTTGAAAATGGTGATGTTGTTAATATTCCTATAGCTCACCATGACGGTAACTACTATATAGATGATGCAGGACTTGCTGAACTTGAAGCAAACGGACAAATTCTTCTACGCTATACAGATGCTAATGGCGAGATTCAAAACCCTAACGGAAGTGTAGCTTCTATCGCAGGTGTTTGTAATAAAGAAAAAAATGTTTTCGGACTTATGCCACACCCTGAGCGTGCTATGGAAAGTGTTCTTGGAAGTGATGACGGTGTTAAAATGTTACAAGGATTCCTCGAGTCGTGATTATCAGATTCCTTTTTATTCTCTCTTTCATTGCTAGTGTCTTATCTGCAAATAAAGTTATTTACTTCAATTATGATGAAGTACCGCAAAGAGTCATAAAAGGACAGATTTTTGAAGTAACCGTAAAAACACTCTCTACTGTTAAAAGCTTTCAAAATATAAAGTACTCATTTAGTAATCATCAAGGGATTGAGGTATTAAATACAATCCCTTACAGAGTGCAAAAAGGGAAGTTTTATTACGATACATTTAAACTCTATCTTACATCAAGTAGTGCTAAACTTCCGGACATTGAAGCTTCTTTAGTAGCAGATGAAGATTACAATTCAACTACTATTATCGGTGATAAATTAAATATAATCACTTTAAACCCACGAAAAGACTTTTCCAATATTATCGCTGATAGTTTTGCATTAAAAAATTATAAAACAACAACATATGACAATAAACACAACATTGTTATTTTTTCAGCAGTTGCAACAAACTCTATGCTCAAAACTATGCACTTTGAAAATGTCTATAAACAAGGGACAGAATCAATCGAACAAACTTTAAAAGATGGTGAGATCACGTATTTTGTAGTAATTGATAAAAAATATGATACTTTTTCTTTCTCCTATTTTAATATTTTAAAAAATAAATTTGTAGATATAAAGATTCCTATAATTGTAGAGGATGACAGTGTAGTAACACAAAGTGATCTTAAACCTACAAATCAATCACATGAAAAAATAAAAATGTATATAGCATCTGCTTTTGGTATATTACTTTTGATTGTAAGTATTTGGAGAAAAAAATATATCTATATTATCTTCTCTTTTATTCCTGTAGGATATGTCTATTTTAGTGCTACTCCACAACAAGATGTATGTATAAAAAAAGATGCTTCAATCCATCTACTTCCTGTAGACAACGGGACTATCTTTGAAGTCACACAAAACAGAATATATCTTCCAAAAGAGGGAAGTGTAAAAAACTATATAAAAGTCAGACTTGAAAATGACAAAATAGGTTGGGTAAAAGATGAAGATACTTGCTCGAATTAATTGGTTTTTTGCAACATTAATTATCTTTAGTGCTCTTGCATTATCAATACTACTTCACTTTGTTTTACCTCGTCCATATCCAAGAAAAATATCATCTTGGATTATTCGATTAACAACATTTTTTAGTACAACTATAAAAGGTGAAGAGGCTGAAGATGCACAAATGTTTCTTATAAACCACCAAAGTGATTTAGACATAGGTGTAATGGAAACAATTACAAAAAAAGACCTCTCTTGGGTTGCTAAAAAAGCTCTTTTTCACATACCTTTTTTTGGTTTAGCAATGCGATTACCTGAAGATATAGAGATAGAACGTGAAAGTAAAACTTCACTCGTAAAATTATTAAAAGCTACAAAAGACAGACTTTCAAAAAACAGAGTTATTACAATGTTTCCAGAAGGGACTCGATCACGTAGTAAAAGAATGCTCCCCTTTAAAGCCGGAGCAAAAGTTATTGCAGATAAATACAAACTAAAAGTACAACCTATAGTTTTAGTTGACACCGCAGGCTGTTATGATATAAAAACATTTTTTTATATGCCTAAAAATATAACTGTAGTTTTTTTAGAACCATTTATAGCCGATAAAAGTGATCATAACTTACGAGATACTATGCAAAAGGTTTATGATGATGAGTTGGCAAACACTTCTAGCAATCGGTAGCGGTGGTTTTATAGGAGCGGTTTTACGTGCTTACCTTAACGGTGTAATATCCCATAGAGTTCCACATGATCTTCCATTTGGAACACTAGGAGTAAACCTTTTGGGTAGTTTTATAATGGGTTGTTTAATTGCGTACTTCGCGTATGTTACTCTTCCCGTACAGCTCAAATCTTTTCTATCTACCGGAATACTTGGTGCACTTACAACCTACTCTACTTTTGCAATGGAGAGTTTTTTACTTATTCAAGGTGGAAGTTTTGCATTAGCTTTTGCAAATATGGCACTCAATCTTTTCGGTACTATACTTATGGCAGGGGGTGGGTACTATCTAGTAAACTCTTTATCTAGATCGTAATTACCTCATCACTACACCAAGATGCTAAATCTAAGTCGTGAGTGATTAATAACATCCCCATTTTATCTAAATGGTTCATCAGCATTTTCATCACATCTAATTGAATTACATTATCAAGTGCTGATGTCGGTTCATCCAAAAGCAATATATCTGGCTGCATCA
>JARRNV010000119.1:0-4430 GCA_037384685.1 Sulfurimonas sp. | reverse complement strand
ATATAGCACGAAGAATTGAAGCACGTTGCAGTTGTCCGCCAGAGAGTTGATGGGGCAATTTTTCTAAGAGCTCTTTTTCTAAATCTAAAACCTCTAAATAGTGTTGTAATTCTGTTAGGGGTGCGACATCTTTGATCTGATTTATAAGTGTATAACTTGGATGAAAAGAACTATAGGGATCTTGAAATACCTGAGCAACTTTTGTAACTTTTACACTCCCTTTTAACGGTTTTAAATTCCCTAAAATCAATTCAAATACGGTACTTTTTCCAGCACCGCTTTCCCCTGTAATTGATTTAAGTTCCCCCTTTTTTAAAGAGAGGCTCAGATCACTAAAAAGAATTTTATCTTTTGAATAACCAAATTCTAAATCTTTTAACTCTAAGATCGTTTCCATCGCACCTATTTTACTAAAGCATGATAGAGTTTAGTCAGTTCTTTATATAAAGCGTCAGGTTTTACATCTGGGTTTTCTTCCCATATACGCTTCATCACTACATTGTCTTCTTTACCATCCCACTCTTTAATATATGTTCCATCTTTATAGCCGTTATCTTGACGAAATTGGTTTAAAATATTTTTTCCTACATAGAGACGGTAAAGTGTGTCTAAATTTAAACCGCTCATCTTTACAAGTTCAAAAAAATTAGTTAATAATGCGTTTAAATTCAATGCCTCTCTCGATAAAGAGATGCTCATAATCTCTTCAACTTTTTCCATTATTTCTCGATCAACTGCATAATGATTTGGTTCATTATCTTCAATCAGTTCGAGAGCTTTTAAATCAGAGAGCATTATTGCAATATCTTCTATCCCCCCTTTTAATTCTTGAGAGTAGTTTTCAATTGCTAACGACATAATAAAGTGCCAAACATCAACTACTTCTATTTGAAGATTTGCCCAATCCGGTTCTTGATGGATATTTTTCCAATGTTTCCAAGAAAAGCTGTCGATCATCTCTGCACATTCCATATATATACAGCGTTTCCAGTTGATCTCTTTGTTGTTTTTTGTAGTACCTTTTGTCCATTCATCACCGTTTGTGGCATCATTGAGTTGGTTTTGTAATTGCAGCATTAAAAGAATTTTACTATTCATATTTTCTCTTTCTAAGAATTTATTGATTTATTGTACAATAGCGTTCATAAAAGAAAGTATAAGTATGAAAAGAATTAACTGTAGAAAATGTAAATACTATTTTGTTACATGGGAAGCAAATCAACCCCATGGATGTAAAGCATACGGTTTTAAATCAAAACAACTACCGTCTCAAGTTGTATTCTCAAGCAGTGGGCGAGAATGTTCCTTATTTCAAGAAAAAACTACGGCCAAATAATCTTTTTTCCAAACCCTAGTCTGTTATCTGTCAATTTAAAATAATCTACTTCTATAATCCAAAGTTTTGGCTGGAGTGCTAGTGCGTAGGGAAAAGTTTTAAAGTAAAGTTTAGAGAGTTCTTTATCTTCATTCTCACGAAAAATTCCCCGAAACTGCAAACCTTGAATTTTACCAATCTCTTTTGTTTCAAGTAGGATATTTCCTGCAACTTTATTATTTTTAAGTATATGTTGTATATGTAGGGTCTCTTCATTGCTAGCAACTACAAATACCCTACTTTGTGGCTCATAAGCATAAAAAAGACTACATGCACTAATATTCTCGTCATCATTAGTAGCAAGCGTCAATACATGATGCTCTTTTATAAAGCTCTCTATTTTTTCTAGATCAGAGGACATTAAATCTTATATAAAATATTCGAGTGCTTCCGCATCTGTAATATTGCGTTTATCAAGCATCATTTGACCAATATGATCCTCTTTTAAAGCATCATATATATCATGAGGATTTGTCATATTATAGTAACTTTTTAAAAACTCTAAAGCGATCTCAAAATTATCATCTCTTACACTATATTGCTTATGTTCTTTATAAGCATCCCAGTCAATTGTCATTGTTTTATTTCCCTTTTTAAAGCATCTTCTAATTGTACAATTATTTGCGTCATTTTAGCAGATGAAACGGCAAAATTCAAGCGCATAAAACCACTTCCTGCCTTACCGAAACTAAGACCGGCATTCAATCCTAGTTTTGCTTCTTTTACAAACCACTCACGAAGTGCTTTATTGTTCATGCTCATACTGCTGCAATCAAGCCATGCAAGGTATGTTCCCTCTATTGGAGTCAGTTCAATAAATTCACTATATTTTTCACAGAGATTCTCTAACATTTTGTAGTTTTTATACAGATGCACTTTTAACTCTTTGAGCCACCCTTCACCCTCTTTGTAAGCAGCTTCAAATGCTACATGACTTAAAACATTTCCCTGTGCAAAGTGAACATTCTCGTATGCTTCTTTAAACTGCTTTTGTAAGCTTTTAGGTACAACTATAGTACTTATTGCAAAACCTGCCATATTAAAAGTTTTCCCAACCCCTATAGCTGTAATTGTCAGCTCTTTAGCACCTTTGATCAAATGTAGTGGTATATGTTTATTTTCTCCATACACTAAATCACAATGTATCTCATCTGAAAAGATCACTATATTATGCTCTTTTGCTATAGCTACAAGTGCTTCTAACTCCTCTTGCTTCCATACTCGACCAACCGGATTATGTGGGGATGAGAGTAAAAGTAGTTTTGTTTTTGGTGTTATTTTAGATCGTAAATCATCTAAATCAAATGTAAAACTACCATTATCTAATCTTTTTAAAGAATTGAGTAAAACTTTTCGATCCATATGAGTAGGTGCATGAAAAAAAGGTGGATAGATAGGTGTTTGAACAACAACTTCATCCCCTTTTTGTGTAAAGGCTTCGATCACTACCTGCATAGAAGCTACTACAGAGTGAGAATAAAAGATCTCATCTACCTCATATTCTATATCATGATGTTTTTTCATCCATTTGATCTGTGCAAGACGAGCAGAATCTGGAAACTCTTCATAACCGACAACAGGATGTTGTAACCTCTTTATTACACTTTGTAAAACAAAATCTGGAGTATCTATATCCATATCTGCCACCCATACAGGTTCAATATCTTCCGTACCAAACAACTCTTCTCTTAAAGTATATTTTTCTGCGTTTGTTTTACTTCTGTCAGCAGAAGTTGTAAAGTCATACTTCAAATTTTTCTCCAAACACTTACCTCTGAAATCGTATGTTGATATTTTCTTTTAGTTTCTGGAATTATAAACTCTAAATCTTCAACAGATATAAGTTCAAACGTTTCTTTAAAAATATTTTTGAGACTCTCTAATGTACTTACAGCCTTGCCTTCTTCATCATAGTATCCACCAAGCCAAAACTCTTTTTGTGTTGATTCTTCTTGCCAAGTGTAAGGGGAAGTTATTATTAAAATACCATCATTATTTAACTTGTTTGCAACATCTTCTAAAAAAAGTTTTGGGTTATATAGTCTGTCGATCAAATTTGTTGCTAAGATCAAGTCGTACTCTTTAAAATGTGGTTTTAAATTACACGCATCCCCTTGCCAAAAACTCACTTTGTCTTTGATTGCATCATAACCAAGCTCTTGTAAAGTAATCAGCTTATCAGTTGTTATCTCGCCCTCTTGTTTCACTTTATAACCAAACGATCCATCCTCTTGCAGTTTGACACCGACACCTATAAAACGCATGAAAGTGCAAAATTTTTTACGCCAAAATGCTCTTGTCCATATTGAAATTCACAATATTGTGAAACAAGTTCATCACTCTCATAAACATTATCTTCACTCTCTTGATTCTCACTAATCACATAACGAAACCCTGCATGTTGAAAGAAATGTCTCCTAAATGCATAACGGGAGTATTTCATAATCAAATTTCCTGTACTTGCAAAAGATGAACCAAGAATAAGTGCATGTTTCTCATCAAAAGTGGGTGTTGAAAAATCATCATACGCAATATGCGGTTCAAATCCTTCAAAACCACGAATCGGCGTACGACTCCACTGCCAAACATTACCGATTAGATCGTATATAACAGCACCGTTTTTAAGTGCAAAACTAAATTGATCGACAGGACAACTGGAACTATAATGATAAAAGTCAATATTTGCAGAACTCTCATGAAGTTCGGGTACATCTCTTAAATTAGACTGTTCATAAATGGCCATATATTCAGCTTCACTTGGAAGTGTGTATTTTTTTCCGTCTTTTTTTGATTTGTAGTTACAAAAAGCTTCGGCCTCTAGAGCATTTACATCTACTGGCCAATTTAGCGGTAAAGGGATTATATTTGTTAAAGCTCTATAATTAAAGCCTTGTTCTGTTTTGATCCAAAAATGGGGATATTTAGCACCGCTTCTTTTTAAAAACTCTTTTCCCTCTTCACTCCACTACTCCTCTTTTTCATACCCTTTGTTTTCAACAAACTCTAAAAACTCTTTATTGCTTACTAAATATTTTGATACTAAAAAAGGTCGTAT